>CAYNUX010000010.1:0-23487 GCA_964400115.1 uncultured Cytophagia bacterium | reverse complement strand
GAGTGAGTATCAGAGTATTCAGCGATCAACCAATGGCTTTGATCAAGAGATTCCTGTTTCCCTTCCACTCAAAGGCCCCCGGGTCATTATTCGACCTTATTATCCCGAAAAAGATAAAGTGTACGAACAATGGTTAAAGGATACTGATGGGCGGTTCTTTCTCCTCTCCCGGGTGAGTTTGCGCCGCACCGAACTGGATACTTTGGTCTATGATCCTTCAAATACCATAGCGACCATTACGCTGCACGATCATACTCCGATCGGTGCCGTGGCCTTTTTAAAGCACGATCAGGTGCAGCACAAAGCAGAATTGCGTAAACTCGTCGGAATTCCTGAATACCGGGGAAAGGGTTATGCTCATGAAGCCAGTCAATTGTGGGTTCAATATGGACTTTGGGGTCTGGGTCTGCACAAGATTTATCTCAATACACTGAATACCAATCTCCGCAATATCAAACTCAACGAAGAGCTCGGATTCAAAGTCGAAGGTATTTTGCGAGACGAAGTGTTTATCGATGGCAAATATCACGACGTATTACGAATGTCTCTTTTGCGCCAGGAATGATCTAGGATTTGTGATTTTGCGGCGGCCGTCCATGCACGTGAAACTGTTTCAGTATTTCATCAAATGCCCATACCGAAGCGGCCACAGGAAGAATCAATAACCAGTCTTTGACCGGGATCGATTGTGTTTGGAAAAGCGTATGACCAAAGGGGGTATAGACCACACCTAGTTGCAGCACTATTGCCGTCGAGATGCCGAGCATGAGCCAGCGATTGCGAAAGAATCCAATCGAGAATACCGAAAGCACAGGCGAACGCGACAAAATGGCCTGAAACCACTGAAACGAGGCCAGTGTCGTAAACGCAATGGTTTGTGCCAGAGGATACATTTCATTGGATTGCCAGTCTGCAGGCAAATGAAAATAGTACATCAGCAAGGTTCCGGCAGCCACCACAGGTGCCAGCAAAAACATCCGGCGGATGATGGATGTCGTAAGCAACGGTTCATCCGGGGGGCGCGGGGGTTGTTTGAGAACGTCCCAGTGTTTGGGCTCGATTCCCAGGGGAATGTCTGCAGGCACGTCCGAGATGAGATTGATCCATAAAATCATGACTGCAGTTAATGGCAAAGGCAAGCCGATCATCAGTGCAATACCGAGTGTCAGAACCTCGGCCAGGCTCGTGGTCAGGAGGAAAAACGCCACGCGTTTGAGATTGTTATAGATCACCCGACCTTCCTCGACGGCATCCACAATCGTCGCAAAATCATCCTTGGTGAGCACCATTTCTGCAGCTTCTTTGGCCACCTCGGTTCCGGTACGTCCCATGGCGACGCCAATGTCTACGCTTTTAAGAGCCGGTGCGTCATTGACTCCATCGCCGGTCATTGCAACGATTTCATCATTGTTTTGTAAAGCTGAAACGATGCGTAGTTTGTGTGAAGGAGAGACTCTCGCAAAAACACTAATGTCGCGGATCTCTTTATTCAGCTCATCATCACTCATTTTATCGAGATCGTGCCCGGTCAAAAACTTGTCCGTTCGCAGGTCGATGCCTGCTTTTTTTGCGACGGCCCTTGCGGTATCAGGCTGATCCCCGGTTATCATGAGCACCCGGATACCGGCTTTTTGTGCTTTCCCGATTGCTTCGATTGCATCTTTTCGCGGCGGATCGGCCATGCCGGTCAGCCCCAGAAAAACCAATCCGGATTCCACGTGTTCGGCTTGTAGATCATCGGGTCGGTCCATTTTTTTCATGGCCATAGCCAGGGGACGCAAAGTATCATTGGCCATATCCTGAAGCTGATGATCAATTTGTTCGAGAGCGTCATCGTCAAGCGTTTTTGACTTGCCATTTTCATCAAGAATCCGGTCGCAAAATTTCACGATCTGCTCCGGGGCACCTTTGACATAGAGGGTATGTTGATTATCATCGCTTTTGTGCAAAGTTGCCATATACTTGGCTTTTCCGGAAAACGGAATTTCATCCACTCTGGGAAGATCTTGCCGTATTTTGTCCGGATCTTTGCCAGCTTTACGCGCCATGACCAAAAGGGAGGCTTCTGTAGGATCGCCCTCTATTGACCAATGTTCATTTTTAAGGTGTTTCGCATCGTTGTTCAGCACACTGGCATGGATGAACTCACGAAAAGCATCCGAGGTTGATTCGGGCTCTAATTTTTGGTTTTCTTTTGTTACCAAATCACCTTCAGGCGAATATCCTTCTCCGGTCAGATACAGGCTTTGATTTCCAGACCAAACGCGCGCCACGGTCATTTCATTTCGGGTAATCGTACCGGTCTTGTCCGAACAAATCACCGTAGTGGATCCCAATGTCTCGACCGCTGGCAGTCGTCGCACAATGCTGCCGCGCTTGGTCATGCGCTGAACACCCAGAGCAAGAGTCACGCTGACTACCGCAGGAAGTCCTTCCGGGATCGCGGAAACGGCGAGGGCAACAGAAAACAAAGCCATCTGAACGATATCATGTCCGCGCAAAAGCCCGAGCCCGAACAGAACAATACCCAGACCGATTCCGGAAATGCCCAGAATTTTTGCCAGTCCGGCCAATCGTTTTTGCAAGGGGGTTTCTTCACGTTTTGTTTCCCGCACCTGGCCTGCGATCTCTCCCATCTGTGAATCCATCCCGGTAGAGACCACAATCGCTTTTCCCCATCCATTGGTGACTGCCGTGGACATGAACACCATATTGTGTTGCTCGGCTAGCGGCGTGTCTTTTTCGACCGCACCCGGTTCTTTGTTGGCCGGATCCGATTCACCGGTCAGGGTCGATTCGTCGATTTGAAGCTCTTCGGATTCAATGAGGCGGGCATCAGCCGGTACTCGTGAACCGGTTTTAAGGATAACGAGATCTCCGGGTATCACTTCCCGGGCATCAATCTCCTGCTCTTGACCTTCTCTGATTACTCTGGCATGAGGGGCTGTCAACTCGTAAAGCGCAGAAAGAGCTTTTTCGGCCCGGTATTCCTGAAAAATCCCCAGTATGGTGTTGAAAACAATGACAAAAAAGATCACACCGGCATCAGCATAATGCTGCAAGATCAAAGAGAGAATCGTTGCACCTAACAGGATATAAATAAGCGGACTGCGAAGCTGCTTGAGAATCAGTTTCCATATACTGGGTCCGGATTCCGCTTCCAGTTCATTTTTTCCGTATTTTTCCAGCCTTTCCTGAACGGATTTTTCTGTCAAGCCATCCGGAGAGGTATCCAGTTGATCAAAAATCTTGTCTTTTTTCAGGGTATGCCAATTCGTGCTGTTTGGTTCAGAGTTTTGTGCTGGGGACATGTGCGGCTCGTGTTTATGATCTTTTATTTTCGAGTCAAAAAGCGATTAATTCATTCATTAAATAGAAGGATAATACCCTGTAAAAAATTTCATAAAAGCGGTCATTTTTCAAGACATCCGGGTGGGTTGGCGAGGCGGCCAAGTCGCGGGAAGACAATAGCCAAACCCTTAACGCAGAGCACAACTCTGCGTTAAGGGAGATTTGTCCTGACAGATAAACGACATTCAGGGCTGGCGCATGAGATTCTGTTCAAGGTACAGGTTTAGCAGACGTTTCAGGAATTCGTTCGTGTTAATGCTCATGCCAATTTCACAATTTGGGGATTTGGATTCATCGATCACCGTGTAACCGCCATCGATGACCCTGACATGCGCTGGCCGGGTGTTGAACAGTTCCGGCCATAAGACCATGCCTACGGCAACGCAATCATAAAGAGTGGGGGTTTCACGTCCCCATAGAGTGTACAGTCCGCACAAGGCATTTGTGAGAGGTGACTGACGCATCAGGAGTTTCAATCGCAGGTCAGCCTCCCACTTGACGAACGTAGTGATATCGAGGCCGGCATACGTGATGGGGGCACCGCTTGCAGAGAATGCTTTGGAGGCCTCTTCATCGGCCCGTACATTCCATTCGGCATCGATGACCGGATCGGAGCCATATCCCAGATAAAAAGAGCCGTACATGGAATAGATGTGTTTGGCTTTTTTGAGTGCACCTGCATCCTTTTCAATGATATCCAGCATATTGGGCACCGGCCCCACAGTGATGAGAATGACCTCGTTGGGATAGCGCTCCAGTTGTTCGATAATAAAATCTGCGGCTGGCTGGCCTATGGGTTTGATTTTTTCGAATCCCTTTCCCCAATTGAACTGTGGAGAATAGTGGTCTTTGGTTTTGCGTCCCACAACCACAGGGATGGATTCGCGTCCGGTTTCATAGAGCATGCGGCAGGCGATCTTGGCCCGTTCCGGGGTGTTGCCGTAATCCATACAGATTCCGAGAACATTGAACTCGTCTGCTGCGATCACCATGGCCAGGGCAAAGGCATCATCGATATCGTCGCCCAGATCACAGTCGAAAATGACTTTTTGCTTTTCATTTGCCAGCGTGCTCATTGTCATTACCATGACAAGAATTCCTACAAGCAACAGGTTTTTCATCTCTCTCTCCTGGAATAGTCATGTTGTTTGTGAATTATAGAAAAGAGTACGCTAAAAAACAAGTCATAATAAAAGATCTCAATCTAAAATCAATACTTGCTTTTGCATTCTGGTTGATGTATAATTGTAAAACCCTTCTAAACAAAAGGCCCTCATACAGGAGATGTTTTGATCATCATCAAAGCCGGTGGTTCTGCGATTACCATGAAGGACAAACCCTACACGCTCGATGAAACCGCCATGCACCACACTGCCAGGCAACTGGTGCAGATCAAAGAACCCGTTATTTTGATCCACGGAGTGGGCTCTTATGGTCATCCTCCTGCCAAACAATATCAAATCGGATTGGGTTATGATGGCAGTCGAGAACGGGTATGGGGGTTGATGCTCACCCACTATTGGGTTGACGAACTGTCACAACGATTTACCCGGGTTCTTCTCGATCATGAATTGGTGGCATTGAGATGTCGTCCCACCACATTGTTTGTTACTGACCAAAGACGAATCGTACACTTTAATAAAGAACCTCTGGATCGTTTTCTGGAGATGAATATTTTGCCGGTTTTGCATGGCGATGGTCCTGCGGACCGCTCCCAGGGTTTTTGTGTCTTGTCTGGTGATCAGATAGCGGTTTATCTGGCAAAGATCTATAAAGCCCGAAAAGTCATATTCGGTATGGATGTCCCCGGAATACTAAAATCCGGCCGCCCGGTTGACCATATCCGTTATGACGAACTGCCCTCATTCAGCAAATATATCAAAGACAACGAGGATGCCAGTGGGGGACTGGCCAAAAAGCTGCAAGAGATCGCATTGCTTGGTAACGGTCACATTCCGGTACAACTCGTCAGTTTACATAATCCTGGCGATTTATTGCGTGCCGTTCATGACAAAAAGGCAGGCACACTCATCGACTAGATCGACACAGGAGAAAAGACAATTCGCACAATGAGCTCAGTCTAACAACAGGGAGAAAATTCTATGCAGCCGTTATTCGGCAGTGCTTTGGTTTGGAATGCCGTGGTAGGTATCGTGGAGGTCATTTACATCTTTGTCGTGATCGGCATCATGGACAAGCTGGTGACCAAAGGCTTTCCCGCGGATTTGTCCCGCAAAGTCATTCACATTGCCGCCGGATCCTATGTGATTTTTTGGCCCTTTTATGATCCCACTCACTGGAGTAAGGCGTTTTGTGTCCTCATGCCCATGATCTGGGTCTTGTTGTTTCTCAGCAAAGGGCTATCCAATAATCGCGAAGATCAGGCGGTTAAAACCATGACCCGCACCGGCAATCCACGGGAGCTGTTGCGAGGCCCGTTGATGTTCGCTCTGGTGATGGTGATTCTGGGCCTGACTCTGTTCAACCACATGTCTGCTGTCATTGCTCTGGGAATGCTGACCTGGGGTGACGGGCTGGCTCCCTATTTTGGCGGGAAATATGGCAAAAAATGCTATTGTCTATGGGGCCAGGATAAATCCTATGTCGGAAATGTAACCGTGGTTTTGGCCGGATTTATCGGCAGTCTCTTGATGATCTGGATCACCGGAACGAGTACCGGACTGACAATAGGTCTGGTAGCATTGCTGGTTTTTGTAGCCATGATCGTCGAAGCCGTCAGTCCAAAGGATCTCGATAATTTGCTTATTCCGGGGTCTGTATTGCTGGTTTATTTTATTCTCACAGGTACACTCTAAATCAAAATGGTGTGAAATTCATGCGAGGAGTCATGAACGATGAAAACAAAATTGAGCAATCACATGAAAAAGGTAATGGCCGCATTAACGGGGATCATGCTTGTGATGGGTGTTTGGGCCGGTTGCACACAGGAACAAAAAGAGTCAGAATCCGGTGAATGGATTTCCCTGTTCAATGGCCAAAACCTGGATGGATGGCATATAAAAATTACCGGCTATGAACTGGATGAAAATTTTGGCAATACCTTTCAGGTGGCTGATGGCGTATTAAGAGTCTCTTATGATGAATACGACCAGTTCGATCAACGATTCGGACATATTTTCTACGAGCAACCGTTTAGCCATTATCGCTTGAGACTGGAATACCGGTTTATCGGAGAACAGTGTCCGGGAGGACCGGGTTGGGCTTTTCGCAATAGCGGTATTATGATTCATGGTCAATCACCGCAAAGTATGACCAAAGACCAGAAATTCCCGGTCTCAATCGAAGTCCAGTTGCTGGGTGGCAACGGCGAGGATGAACGAACCACAGGCAACCTTTGCACACCGGGAACTCATGTGGTTTTGAACGGAGAGTTGGAAACCCAACACTGTATTTCTTCTACTTCGCCTACTTTTCATGGTGATCAGTGGGTTCAGGCTCAAGTCGAGGTGCATGGTAATGATCTGATCAAACATATTATCAACGGCGATACGGTTTTGGTCTATGAAAAACCGCAGCTGGATGAAACCGATTCGGATGCACAAAAACTGCTAAAAAATCAAGATAAAATGCTAACAGGTGGCAGTATCTCTTTGCAAGCTGAAAGCCATCCCGTTGAATTCCGAAAAATAGAAATTATGGAACTGGATAAAAAATAGTTTCCGTACTTTTACAAGGTTCATTCTTGACGACTTTGCATGATTGCGTAAAGTTTTGGGGTAAATTGCATCATATCACATTTTGACCAGACCGCAGCATGGTCATTTCCGGATGGTGAAAAAAATAAAGAGGAGCAATTATGATGAATCGCCGACATTTTCTCAAATCTCTCGGATTGGGGTTGGGAGGGTTATCTATAGCCTGCAATAAAAGTCCCAGGCCGGCCAAACCCAATATCATTCTTTGTATGGCCGACGATCAGGGATGGGGCGATATGGGGTATTACGATCATCCGGTCTTGAAAACACCGCATTTCGATGCCATGTCAAGAGAGGCCTTGCGATTCGACCGGTTTTACGCAGCTGCGCCGGTTTGTTCCCCGACACGAGGCAGTGTGATGACCGGTCGTCATCCTAACCGGTTTGGGTGTTTCAAATGGGGTCATACTCTGCGACCTCAGGAAATCACGGTTGCAGAGGCCTTAAAGGCTGCCTGCTATGTCACGGGTCATTTTGGCAAATGGCACCTGGGGTCGGTGCGTGAGGGGAGTCCGGTCAATCCCGGGGCCAGTGGATTTGACGAATGGCTTTCGGCCCCCAATTTTTTCGATAATGATCCGATTCTCTGCCGCAACGGCGAGGCCGTTCAGATGCAGGGCGAAAGCTCCATGGTCACCGTGGATGCAGCCCTGGAATTTATCCGGCGTTTTGCCGATGACGACAGGCCTTTTTTGGCTGTGGTCTGGTTCGGGTCACCGCACCGGCCGCACGAGTCCTTTCCGGAATACCGGGAAATGTATAGCGACCAGCCCAAAGAGTTGCAGCATTTTTACGGCGAAATTACGGCCATGGACGCAGCCTTTGGCAAACTGCGCAATACCCTGAACGATCTGGGGGTTGCAGAAAATACACTCCTGTGGTATTGCAGCGACAATGGGGGTCTGCCTGGCAAGGGCGTGACCGGCGGCCGCGGCGCCAAAGCGGATATCTATGAAGGGGGATTGCGGGTGCCGGCTCTGCTGCAATGGCCGGAAAAGTTAAAAACGCACCGCATTCTGGATATGCCATCTAATACCTGTGATATCTATCCCACTCTTCTCGATATTGTGGGATTGGACATGACCGGGCAACCGCCTTTGGATGGGATCAGTCTGTTACCCCTGCTGCAGGGCAGTATGAATGAGCGGCCCAGGCCTATGGGATTTTGGGCGCATCCTACACGAGGAATTCGTACACCCAGTGCCGAATGGATGGCTGAGCTTTTGGAATTGCAGCAAAAAGGCCTGGAGATTTCGCGTGAGTCACTGGATCTCGATGCGGGCGAAATTAAAGAGACCTATCCAATGGATCATTTTCCCGGCCATTCTGCCTGGCTCGACTGGCCCTGGAAGCTGCATCGCATCGAGGAGGAAAATAAAACCGTAACGCTCGAACTCTATAATCTCGAAAACGATCCCATGGAGGAAACGGATCTCTCGCTGAGCGAACAAGCCAGAGTCGATCACATGGTGCCCAGGCTGACGGGCTGGCTCGAGTCGGTCGTGCATAGTTTAAACGGCAAGGATTATCAGGTTTGACAAAGCGAAAGAGATTTTTCGAATCAAGAGAAACTCGATTTTGTTAATGACGGGTATACCTTTGGTTGCAAGTCTTTGAACTGGTCTAATATTTCATGAAAACCCGAACACGAGAAAAACATCCTTTTGGTATCATTGCGATCATTTTCCTGCAAATTTTTTATATGCTGGTCAATATCATCCAAGTGGTGAACCTTTATCGTCTGCAACACCCGGATCTCGATCAGCTCCTGACCGAGTCCCGTTTTCTCGTGGCTGACATGAGCCTGCTCTTTAGCTTGTTTGGAATATTTATCGTGTATGGACTCTGGCGCATGAAACGCTGGGCATGGGCTTTGCTCATGATTCAAATCGGGATCACATTGTTGATTCTTTTGTATAGTTACTATAACGGAGAGCCGGGCTATCTAAAAATGGCTCTGAATGTCGCCATGGCACTCTATCTGAACCAGCGGGATATCCGCCAGAGATTCGAAAACAAGGTGGCTGAATCCGTATGAACGATCTCGACTTGCTGAAAAAATACGAGCCCATACTCCATTTTACCCAGGGAGAGCTGTTCTTTCCCTGCACTGTGGAGGGTTATATTCGGCAGTGCAGTTTGTGGAGCCAGGATAAATTCGGTCACAAAAAGAAACTGATTGCCCGGGAAAATTTGTCCCCGGAAAATCTGGCAGATTATCGTCAGGTTCCTCCAGAGCACACGTTCTATTTACATTTTGTGGAAACACCCCTCGATGCCATCGAATATAACCACTGGATGAACCGTACTGACCGTCCCCGATTCCGGGCCTCAGGCCGGCTTGCCCGTGTGGGATTGTTTGCCCGTATACTGGATTCTGTGTTCGACATTTCCCTGCTGCTTCGCGGCACCGTTCCGGGAGGAACCACTGCGAGAGCCGAAATCCAGTACCGCAATATGCTCGATTCCCATCCCCAACCCACATATTATGGCCGGGTATTGCGGAGAGGCGGATATATTATTCTTCATTATCTCTTTTTCTATGTCATGAACAGCTGGCGTTCGCTCTATTATGGCGTCAATGACCATGAGGCAGACTGGGAACAAATATTTATTTATCTATGTGATGATGAAACCCATCCCGAACCTTGTTGGGTGGCTGCCTCTATGCATGACTATACCGGGGATGATTTACGCCGGCGTTGGGATGATCCTGAATTGGAAAAACAAGACACTCATCCGGTCATCTATATAGGAGCGGGTTCTCATGCCTCCTATTTTCAGTCCGGTGAGTATCTCATGCGGGTGCAACCTCCTCTTTTCAAGTCAGTCAAGAACTTGCTCAGCAACGTCCAAAAATGGTGGAGGGAAAAACTCGGTCAGGGTGAGTCGAGGAGTATACAGGAACAAATCGATACCTTTTTAAGGGTACCCTTTATCGATTATGCCCGCGGGGATGGTAAAACGATCGGCCAGGGTCAGCATGAGGAATGGCAGCCTCAGCTCATCGATCCTTCGCAGCCTTGGGTAAATGATTTCCGCGGTCTCTGGGGTCTGGATACACGTGATTTCCTCAGCAGTGAGAGAGCCCCCGCAGGCCCCAAATATAACCGGGATGGCACGGTTCGCACCAGTTGGCAGGACCCGCTGGCCTGGGCCGGACTCGAAAAGGTCGTGCCACAAAATCGCATTCATGATGAGCTGATCGGTCAAATCCATAAACTCGAAAAACAGTTGGAACAATTGACCCGGGAATTTGTTGCAGAGCGTCAACAGTTACGCGAACTTGGGATGCAAGTGCAAGCCTTGCGTGCAGCAGCATACCATCAGTCGCTCTATAAAAAACAAAAAGTGGAGCTGGAAATCAAGCGAAAAGCTGTTCTGCATTGCATGATAAAAGATTAAAAACAGAGGAAACCACTCAGGCAACCCGAGAGTATCTCGAGCAGATCGAAAAAGGGGATTGGGGCGATCCACAATCGCATATCAGTAATAAACACATCCCCGAACCGAACTTGCAACGGACCAGCCGCTTCGTTGAGGTGTGGGGAGCGACCAGTAACAGTATTTTGTTGCTCGGGTTTGTCTTGTTGATGATTTGGGACAAGTCGCAGTGGTTTAAATGGATCGTGCTTTTGGGAGGTCTCTTTTTTGCCATCGAATCCATTGTGCGGGGTCGCCTGGTCAAACTCTTGCATAATGTAACGATTTTATTGACCTTGTTTTCCGCTCTGGTCTTGCTTTATGAGTTTTGGTGGTATACATTGCTGGTGCTGCTGATCGGGGCTATTGTTGTCATGATGCGGGAAAATTTGCGTGAAGTTTTAAAGAGCTGAATCGGAGACCTATTTCATTGTGCCGGGTTTAAACCCGGCACAATGAATCCGACCCCATAAAGTGAATTTTTTTGTTGCATTTATCATTCAGGTTTGCCTTGATTTTTATTATCCTATAACCTAATTTATAATTAGAAAAACCGGCACCGCTTATCTATATTAATCCCAGGGAGAATTTTATGAAGAGAAGAGAGTTTATAAAGAATGCATCAGCAGCGGCCATGGCGGGTTCAATGGTATGGCGCCCGAACGATTCATGGGCCGGGGCCAATGACCGGGTCAATGTCGCTGTGATCGGTATCCGGGGTATGGGTCAGAGTCATATCCGCTCTTATCAGGAACTCGAAAATGTCAATGTCCTTGCCTTGTGCGACGTGGATGAAAGACTGTATCCTGAAAGAGTCCAAAAACATTTTGTTGACAAAAATTTGCCCAAGCCTGAGCTCTATTACGATATCCGCGAGTTGCTGGAGAATAAAGATGTCGATGCGATCTCGATTACCATGCCCAACCACTGGCATACCCTGGCTGCGATTTGGGGGATGCAAGCCGGCAAACATGTGTCCGTTGAAAAGCCGTGCTGTCATAATTTTTTCGAAGGCCAACAGCTGGTCAAAGCCGCCAAAAAATATGGGGTAGTGGTTCAGGATGGTGCCGAGCAGCGCAGCAATCCTTGTGCCCAGACCATGGCCGATTTTTTACAAAGCGGTCAGATGGGTGAGGTGTATCTGGCAAAGGGAATATGCTATAAATGGCGTGAAAGCATTGGCAAAACACCGGATGAACCGGTTCCCGATGGAGTGCATTATGATTTATGGCTGGGGCCTGCTCCCAAAAGGCCGTTTTCGCAGAATCGGTTTCATTACAACTGGCACTGGAACTGGGACTATGGCAATGGCGATATGGGCAATCAGGGAGTGCACGAGATGGACATCGCCCGCTGGGGCTTGGGTGTCAAACTCCCCACCAAAGTGAGTGCTATCGGCGGCCATTTTATGTTTGATGATGATCAAAATACGCCCAACACTCTGATGGCTGTTTATGAATTCCCCAACCCTTACGGCGATGGCGATAAAAGAAAAGTGTTGCAGTTTGAAACCCGGCACTGGATCTGTAACAATGAAGGCGATCTGAGTCCCGGATTTCAAGACGATGAAAGCAAGGGATACATGATCAGCAATGTCAATGTCGTGGGCAATCTGTTCTATGGGTCTGCCGGGTATATGGCCAAAACCGTAAATGACTGGAAGACCTTTATGGGCAAACAACGCAAACCAGGCCCCACCGGCGGCGGACTGGGCAATCATTATCAAAACTTTATCGATGCCATCCGCGCCAATAACCCCGGCATGCTTACCGCACCCATCGAAGAAGGATTTTATTCCTGTGCTCTGGTTCATTTGGCCAATATCTCTTATCGTCTGGGCCGCTCTATCGATTTCGATCCTGAAAAACAAGTCATTATTGGCGATGAGGAAGCGAGCCAGATGCTAAAACGCGAGTACCGAGAACCGTTTGTTGTGCCTGAAATCAAACTCTAGGAGCCGAATTATGCGCAGAGAGGTCTCCCGGCGTCAGTTTGTGAAATCTGCTGTCTCTTTGGCAGCGGCTCCCATGATCATCCCTTCCCGCGTATTCGCAAAACCCGCTCCCAGTGACCGCGTTATGCTGGGACACATTGGGGTGGGTGGACGGGGCACCAGTCTATTGAGGAGCTTTTTGCAATTGCCGCATTCCACCAGTATCGCGGTGTGTGATTGCTTTGCCAGCCGTCGTGCGGGTCGCAAGGCGCTCATCGAATCACATTATGCTCAAAACCGTCAGGGCAGCTATCAGGGCTGCGACGTGTATGTGGATTTCCGGGAGCTGCTCGAACGCCAGGATATCGATGCGGTGGTCATTGCCACTCCGGATCATTGGCATGTCCCTATCGCTATCGAAGCAGTAAAGCATGGCAAAGATGTCTATGTGGAAAAGCCTCTGGGACTGTCCATCCGGGAGAATCTGCTCATGCGCCAGGCAGTACAACGCTATGGCCGCATCTTTCAGTACGGTACCCAGCAGCGCTCTGACCGCGATTTTCGGTTTGCCTGTGAGCTGGTGCGAAATGGCTATATCGGCAAGCTGGAGACCATCTATACCTGGTGTGCCGCTATCGAGAGTCAGGCTGATGAATTTCATGCTGCAGGGGGCTCGATGCAGCCTGTGTATCCTCCGGCTGAACTGGATTACGACCTGTGGCTGGGACCCGCTGTCTATTCTCCTTATACCCCGGATCGCTGTACGCCGCATGGTACCTATCATCACTATGACAATAGTCTGGGATTTATCGCGGGTTGGGGCGCCCATCCGCTCGATATTGCCCAGTGGGGCAACGATACCGATGATACGGCCCCGGTTTATTACGAAGGAACGGGGACGATTGCCGAAGGCTTGTTCCGGACTGTGGCGACATGGGATTTTTGGTGTGAATATGCCAATGGGGTCAGAATGCGCTTTATGGACCAGCACAAAGCCCTGCCTATGATCAGTCCAACATTCCCGCAAGCCCGGGATCATGGGACGTTGTTTCAGGGAGATGAAGGCTGGGTCGCCGTGGATCGAACCAGTGCCTATGCTTCACCCGAGTCGTTGCTCCGAGTGAAACTGAGACCCGGTGATGTCCATCTCTATAAGAGCATGAATCACTATGGCAATTTTATCGATTGTGTGCTGTCGCGCCGTCAGGCGATTAGTCCGGTAAATGCTGCCGTGCAATCCGATATCATCAGCCATCTGTGTGATATCAGTATCCGTGTAGGCCGGCCCATACGATGGGATCCGGAAAAAGAAGAGATCATGGATGATCACGATGCCGCACGTCTTGACGTGCGATCAAAGCGTACACCCTGGCATCTATGACATTCGCTAGTACATCATACGATTTGGATTTTCCTGCCAGCGTTCAAAGGGCTGTGTGGATTCGGGTCTTTCGATTCGCAAGAGTTGAATCTCTTTGTCTTGATCGGCCAGACATATTTCTCGATAGAGGCTCTTGTCGATGAAACCAGCCTTTTCAGCATCAGATTCTGTAGCCGCATAATAGACCGTTTCAATGCCTGCCCAATATGCTGCGGCCAGACACATGGGACAGGGATAACAACTGGAAAACAACTTGCAGTCTTTGAGATCATGGCGATTCAATGCCTGACAGGCTGCCCGGATCGCCATGATTTCTGCATGAGCTGTGGGATCATTCAACTCGGTCACCCGATTCCAGCTCTGTGCCACCAGCCGGTCTTTATGGATAATCACGGCCCCAAAGGGTCCGTTCAGGCCATCTTTTGAATGTTCGATGGCCAGTTTGATGGCCATTTTGATGTATTTCTGAGAAAGCTGATCGTTCACTATAAGCGCCTAAATTTTTGTTAAAATTAACCTGCGTACCCTGATTTCCGAACTCTTTCCATCTTCCAGACCAAAAATCAGACGGTTTTCCGTATCCGCTGCCAGGGGCAGAGTGCCCAGAGTAAAGCGTTTGAATTCACCGGCAGTTGCCTGGGCGGATCCGGTAATCCGGTTCTCAGGCTGCCGCCGATCATAGAGATAAAATGTGCTGCCTGCCTCTTTGTTTGCGCATGCATATTCAATTTCGACCTTGACCTCGGCTGATTCATAGGGATAATGATACCACCACAGTTCATTTTTCGGATGTTCGGCATCGACAAATCCGCTGACACTGTGATCTGTCCAGTCATAGCGGGCTTCTTCACCGCGAATGCGCGCATCCAATGCGTATAGATTCATTCCCGGCTGGCTATCCCGATATCCGTAACCATCGGCGATTTTGGGTATAGAGTCGTTGATTTCGACCTTGATGACGGTATTATAGGGATCCGGAGCCCTTGCCGGCAAGGTACAGGAAAGAGTGCCGTCATTATGAGTAAAGGGGATCTTTTCCCCGGTCGCCAGAAATGCGACCTGTTTGACCTCACTCAACAGTCCGGGGATTTCGAGTTTTTCACCGGGCCAGTTGACAATGTGAAAATAAAGCTCGTTCGGTTTGGCCGTGCATTTCCAGGTGAGATTGTCACTGAAAAACGGCGTGGGATGGGTTCCATATATCGCTTCGCCATTGTCCGCAAGCCATTTTCCGATGGTGCGCAGAATGTCCTGACTGGGTTTGGGGATTTCTCCCATCGCCGTCGGACCCACATTGAGCAAATAGTTGCCTCCTTTGCTGGCGATATCCGTGAGTTTGTAAATGAGGTCGTGTGGATCTTTCCAGTTATGGTCGTTTTTTTTGTATCCCCAGGTGTCATTCAGGGTGGCAGGCACTTCCCAGGCTTTCCAGTCATAAACCATCGTGGGAATGGCATTATCGCCCATCTGATAATAATCCCCGAGATCGAATCCGATGCGGTTATTGACCAGGCAGTTGGGTTGTAATTCTTTGACTTTGGCCTTTAGGGATATCGCTTGCTCGCGCGTCAACAGCCGCGGTGTATCGAACCAGATCAATGCCAGCGGACCATAATTGCTGAGCAATTCGTTGACCTGGGGCAGAGCCTTGCCTGTCACATAAGGCTCGGGATCGCGTTCCTCGGGAAAATCCCAGGTGTTGCCTGCCGCATTGGGCTCGTGCCAGTCCTGAGCCTGGGAATAATAAAAGCCGAATCCAATGCCCCGTGCGGCATTGGCAGCAGCCAGCTCTTTCATGGGATCGCGTTTAAACGGCGTGCGGTCGACAATATTATAGTCTGATGCTTGTGAATGGTACATGGCAAACCCATCGTGGTGTTTAGAGGTAATGACCATATATTTCATGCCGGCATCCTGGGCCAATTGCGACCATTCATCTGCATCAAAGTGCACCGGATTAAAAGACTCTGCCAGCTTTTCGTATTCTGTGACAGGAATCTGGCGGCGATTCATAATCCATTCTCCGATACCGCGGACGTACTCTCCTTTCCATTCGCCGGCAGGCAGAGCATAGAGACCCCAATGAATAAACATGCCAAATTTTTGATCCTGAAATTGTTGCAATGGCGATTTTTCCTCCTGTTTCGTCGAACTGCATCCGAACAGAATAAAAAGCAACAGAATCCCCGAAATGATGTGGAATAGGTTTTTCATCAGATTGTTCTCCTATCAAATCGCTTTATGAATGAATTGGGCCTGCTCTTTTTGGGTAAATTCGATGTTTTTAGCGCCTAGAGCTCCCTGGCTGTTCTCAGCAATTTAAAGGGTTCATTCAACCCATAGGCAACGGTATCATAATCCTGTCCGGCTGGTTGTGTTTCGGGAGCAGCCTCGAATTGTGCCGGCCAGGCCGCGCCGCGAGGCGGATTTTTATGATGCGGGCCCAAAAGGTTTTTCAACGAGCCGACGACGCGAACCACAATGCGATTCGTACCGTTTCGCATATGATCGGTCACGTCCAGTTCATAGGGATGCCAGGCAATATGTCCGGCAAATTTTTCATTTACAAACACCTTTGCCAGAGTCCCCTGCCATTCGCCCAATCGCACAACAGTTTGTCCGGAAAGATCTGAAATATTATAAAACTGTTCATAATCCACGGCCTCGCTGTAACAATCCAGACCCTGGCGGTTCCAGGGACCCAACTCTAGATCCTTTGATTCGACGAGTGTCCAGCCGTGTTCCTGACTTTGCAACTTGTAGTCACCCAGCAAATAGATGGGTTCCACTTCAGAGTGGATGGTCATCTGGTCTGCGCGGAGAACCAGATGGTTTTTTCCCTGTTTGAGATAAGGTCCGACAGCATACTTGCCAAACGTCCTGTCCAGCCAATAAGAGTCGGGCAGTGGCTCGACGACGGTTCCATTGACCACGAGCTGCCAGCATTCAGGACGTTCCACCACGGCAAAGCAAGAATCCGTCTCGGCTCCATCGATCTCTGCAACATAATCAACACTAAAGCCCTTGTTTGCAGGAAAATCATCTTTTTGCAAGATTTTATCTTTAAATTGCACGGCGCGGCTCCAGGGATTGCTCTCCAGGCCAAAATGCTCGAAAATTTTGTCCGCCGCCTGAAAAAAGTACATCGATCCTTGTTCCTGGCCTTCCAGAGACAGGCTGCAATAGTCCAGAATCACCATATTGGGATGCGTGGCTATCACTTTTGTGGGGTATACCGGCTCCATAGCGGTCATTCGGGCCGGCGCGTTCTGTGAGATGATATCCGAGGAAATCTCCTGGTCGCTGAAAAAAAGTAGCAGCGACCCGGCGGGGGGGATATCGAAACGGATTGTTGCATCGTTTGCTGTTTTTTTTAAGGGATATGTTTTGATTTGGCCGGTCACAGGGTCCAGTTCAACAACATCTTGTCCCGTCGTTTTCAGGGATCCGCGCGAGGATTCTGTCAGGCTGGTGTTGGTGAGCAACAGCAGTTCGCCCTCTTGCAGTGTGCGACGGTGGTGGTAAAGAATACCATTGTTGTGCTGAGGCAGGTGCCATTCAACCGGGGTGGATTTTGCGGCCAAAAGATCGATAGCCGATAAGGGTGAATCGACCACCTGCCATTGGTCGCTATATTGATCTGCTAATTCTTTGATTGCTGCTGTCGTTTTTCCATCGAGGCATTGTGGCAGAGATCCCACAGAGATAATCTTTCCTTTTTTTTGCAGATAGGTTTTCATCAGATCCACTGTGGCGCGATCCAGATTTTCAGTTCCTTGGGGCAAGACAATCATGTCATATTTGCACTGGCCCACTTTAAAATATTGTCCCTCGATGCTTCCCAGATTAGCGATGATATTTTCACTGCCCAGGTCATATTCGATTTGCTTGTTTTCGAGTTCCCGCACGAAATCCTGAAATTGTTCTCCCAGCGGATCCAGTTTCTCATGTGCTTTAGGCCGGCCATAGTACATCCAGGCCGTGGTGGTGGGTTCCACTACCAGGATACGGTTTTCTTGTCTGCCAACCGACATGGCGAGGGACAACCGCCCCGTATAGTCGGTGATCAGGCGATAATCCGCCCACCAGGGGGCATGATAGGAAAAAGATTGCGGATGATCCCGTTTGCGTGCGCCTTTGATGGTCGCATAGTTGAGATGCGGATTCACATAATTGACACCCAGTACAAATTGCCAGTCTGCGATGCGTTTCATATCCTCGAACCGGAGTTCCCAGCCTCCGGCTCCATAGGTTTCGCTCAGGGTTCTGCGGCGACCGGTCTGGTTGGCAGCGCTGCGCACTTCTTTGACCGCCCGTACATTGCCGAATTGGGCATTCACGTCGGTACGATATTGATTCATCAGGATATCGATGCCCGGCATCTGATGCCACGCATACATGGCCATATTGTCAGAGCCATGCCGGGGACTGGGCCAGCCGTGCTCCCAATAGTGTCCGGTCCAATCCAGACCTTTTTCCTCGCAATAGTCATACCAGGGTTTTGACCAGCGGTCGATAAAGAGCTCCAATAACAGGGCATAATAGTTGTGACGGATGCGTTTCCAGTCGCCGGTTTCGAGCCACAAGGAGGGAAGAAGCGGCTGCAGATCGTATCCCCAGCGGTCTTTAAAGCGTTCGAACAGATCCGGGGTCCATTTGATGTCACCAGGTGGACTGATATTGGGTTCATCTGTAAAAACGCCCGGAAGGGTCTTGCCGAATTCATCACCGCAATGCTGTTCATAGCCGCTCATGGTGATATCGAGGAATTTTTCTGTCACACCGGGAAGCAGCAGATCTACATAAGAAAAACCACCGAACCATCCGCCTTGCCTGTAGAACCGTTTTTCCATGAGCCCATAGTCGCCTTGTTGACCGGGCTGTGGAATCTCTTCAAGTAAGATCCATTCATTGTCCTGGTTGCGTTCAAACGCGCAAAAAAACGAGTCTGAAAGCGAATCGGGCCAAACCGAAACTCGATGCATGGCCAGGCCCTGGCCCTGATTAAAAGATTCCGGCATTTGATCCGGCACATGTCCGCCGGCAAAACCGCTGGGATAAGAGTTCTCGTCATAGATCCATACCTTCATGCCCAGTTTTTTTCCGGTTTCTACGGTATGGCTAAACATGGCATGCCATTCATCCGAGAGATAGGGTGTGATTAATCCGGGTCGGGGATGTACGAACACGCCGCCCAGGCCTTTTTCATGGAAATCCTCGAGTTGTTCTGTGATTTGAGCTTCGCTCATGCGATCGTTCCACACCCACAAAGGAGCTGGTCGATATTCGGTTGGTGGGGAAGCGAACTGACTTGCCAGTGTGTCAAAAGAATCTGATTCGGTCATCGTTTGAGAATTTTTATTGCAGGCCATGAAAACAAAGGCGGTCAAGATAAAGCCGTAAAAAATAATCTCTATTTTCATAATACTCTCCGGTTGTTTTTATATAAAAAACGGCAGGGATTCTATCTCCATTCATAGCGCGGGGTTTTAATCCCGTGCTATGAATCTATAAATCGGGAGATCGAATCCGCCGCAACCAATCCCTAGGCCGACACCTGATTCACCTCTTGCATGGCCTCGTTATATGCATCGATCATCTCTTGTAATTTTTCGGGCATGGTTTGAGCGAGATCATTTATTTCCGTGGGATCTATGTCCATATTATACAATTCCCAGTCCTGAAGGTTGAGCTTTACGATTTTCCAGTCACCTTGCCGGAACATGCGAAATCGCTCGGTGTGGCCGGAAATGAAAAACGGTGGGTCCTGGCGTTTCTGTCCTTTGAAAATGGGCATGAGAGAAGATCCGTGCAATGGCAGGCTGGGTTGGCCATCCACCTGAGCCGGATAGCTGATGCCTGCGACCTCCAGAAATGTGGGAAACAGATCCACGACGTGTGCGGGTTGTTCAATGATTTTGGGAGTTTTGATCACGTCCGGCCAGTGTGCGATAAAGTGGGTGTTGCAGCCGCCTTCATGGCCGTATTGCTTGTAATAGCGAAACGGTGTATTGCCCACATTGGCCCAGGCCGGACGCAGGCAACGATACGATTCTGCGGGTCCGGGGGGAATGGTAAAATCTTTATTGCTGTCATAGGGACATGAGCCATTGTCGGTAAAAAAGACGATCAGGGTATTGTCAAATTGTCCGCTCTCTTTGAGTTTGTTCACCACCCGGCCGATATTTTGATCCATGCGATCGATCATGGCGGCAAAGACAGCCATTTCCAGATCATAATCGTCTTTTTCCTGTTCTGTGAGGGATTTCCAGGGACGGTAGAGCGGAAACTTGGCCCGTTCCTCAGGAAATCCACCCGGGTGACCACGGAACGGGTTGACATTTTCCGTAGGAGCCGGCAGCTCCCAGTCTTTGTCGATGAGTCCCATCTCTTTCATGCGTTCAAATCGTTCTCTCCGAAGCACATCCCACCCTTTTCGATATTTTCCCCGGTATTTTGCAATGTCATTGGGTCTGGCTTGCAAAGGATAGTGGGCCACATGAAAGGGCAGAGCCAGGAAAAACGGTGAATCCTGCGCAATGGCTTTATCCATCCATTTTAAAGCCACATCTGTAAAACTGTCTGTTTTGTAAAATGGCTTTTGTTCGGCTGGCAGGTCAGCGGGCTCGAGCTGTTTGCCGTTCAGATAAAACGGACGCGAAAATTTGCCTTCAGGCGGCACAAAATATTCGGTGGTGGCCCAAAAATGATATGATTTGTCAAAACTCTGCTCTGCATAGCAGCGATCCGGTACCCAGCCGTCAAAGTGTTGTTTGCCGCTCAACAAGGTGGTATATCCGGCACTCTTGAGTGCCAGAGGAATGCTGGTCGAGCGGTCATTGCCCCAATAATGTCCGGTAAAGAGGCTGGAGCGGGTGGGGTTGCATTTGGCCATATTATAAAACTGCCTGAAACGCAGACCGTTTTCGGCAAGGCTGTCCAGATGAGGGGTGTCGATCTCGGCGCCATAACAGCCGAGATCCGAATAGCCAATGTCGTCCGCCATGATCAAAAGGATATTGGGCGGGTTTGATTTTTTGTTACAATTAAAAGGTACCGCAGCCAGTGGGGTGGCCGCCATGAAACGCAGAAAATCTCGCCGGCTTGTTTTATGCATAGCAATCCTCGCAATGATTAAGGTGATTATATTAAAATACATATTAATGCCAAAATCGCAAGGTATTTTGATGGCAATTCGTAATTCGTCGTATAAGCCCTTTGTGGGAGGTCTGTCACGCATCAGATATCGTCTGCAGAATGGCGAGCAAGCACGGTGTGCAGAGTTACAGACACCTTTGAATCATTCTGGTCCTGATCGTTTGATGCAGATTGGGTATGTGGTCGTTATGGTTCAATCGGCTTTGGCAGATCCAAAGTTTTTGCCGCCACAATAGGGACAGTGAGGTTTTTCACGCCAATAGACAGGCAGGTAAAAGATATAGAGAAATAAAATGCTTTTTCTGACATTGAATTCCTTGACCGGAATCACATTGCGTTGGCAATCTTTACACCAGGTAACGCCGTACATAATACCCCCTGAAATCGTCTAGAGATGGACGTTGATGAACAAGTTTCCCCGGGAATCCGCCCCTGCATAAAGTCGTGAAAATATTTTCTAAAATCAAGAAAAAACAGGCCTCGAAACGACAGCAATGGATAGCAGGCGTATACAAATGAAACCACGATTGAACACCAAGGGTTCAAGCCTTTGCTGGCAGGAAAAAGCGTCGGTCAATCTAGTTGCTCAACCTGATTTCATTTTTTTCGACGATAAAAAAGGGATAATCTGCCAGAGGCAACCCGTCCAAAGTGGGTTCTGTCTTTTTTGTTTCAAGGGCATATACCTTGCCGTTCAGCGGATCGATGAGAACCGGCTCTTGCCAGTGATGCGTTTTAAAGGCAATATCAACCGATGCCGGTTCAACGAGTTCTTGCGGGCGCCAGGGAATCCAATAGGCAAAGATGGGCTGGCCTGTAATCGGTTTCAATGCTGTATAAAATACTTTGCCTGACCGGGCTCCGTAAAAAATGCCTTCATCTCTTATCTGAAATGTTGTCCCGATCTCGATAGCTTTAACGTCACTATGAATGATGCTGGCCAGAGTTTGGAATGCCCGATAGGCGGGTTTGGGCTGCCAGGATCCATGATGCAGCAATCCTTTGGTATTGAGACGATCTGCGGATCCCAGAGAAAATTCTGACATGGAAAAATAACAAGAGACCTTTAGATTCTGGGATACATCCACCAGCATGCGGCGTAACAGCCATTTGGCCTGAATATTCTCTCCCCAGGGTCCGGTACCGGTCCATCCATGGCTGTACTGGGTGGCCGGATACCCACATTCGCCCTGCCACAACTCGATTCCCTGGTCATGGCTTTGTACCATGCGAGCAAGAGTCGAGATTTGATGTGAAGAGGGGCGGTAAAACTCGGGTGTTTGCACGGGATAGCTCATTTTATTTACACTGCCTTCCGGAAAAATATTATAGGGATGGAAGGTAATGACATCGATAAATGGTGCCACACCAAAGGCAAACATTTGTTCAGCATAGGGATAATCCAGCCGGGCCATACTGCCGGCGATGAGGATGGCATCGGGATCCACAGACCTGATCAGGCGGGATCCGGCTTTACACAGCTGCACGTATTCGAATGCATCGGGTTTGGGTTTCCAAAACGAGGGATAATTGGGCTCATTCCAGAATTCCCAGTATGAGACCCGGTTCTTATAACGGGTAACCATAGCTCGGACATAGTCAGACCATGCCTCCATCCCCGCTTTACTGCTCGTTGGGGGCAATAAATCCGTATGTACCGGATGGCCGCCATGAAGACACACATACGGCTCGATACCGCGATCGAGCAAGCCGTCTAACGTCTCATCCATAATCTGCCAATGATAATTTCCTTCCCGGTCTTCGATGCTTGACCAGTTGATAGAGACTCGTGCCCATTTGATTCCGGCCTCGGCTGCCTTGTCCAGTTTGACCTGTAAGGGCAGGCGCAATGAATCCATATCGATTTTTTCGGCCGGATATTCGATATGCGGGGGAAGCATGTTGAATTGCACAGCCCAGGGCGATGTGTCGATTTCTCGTGCGTGTCTCGGAGCTACGGTGCCAATGGAAGGTGTGGATTGCTGCCAGTCCTGACTAAATAAAAGAGTTGAACACAACAGGATGAAAAAAATGATAGTGTGATCGGTCGATCTCTGCATAATGACCTCGTTTGCTGGATGTTGTTGAGCTATGGAAGCCCTGGTGATTATCCGGAAAGGGGTTAGTTTTGTTCTCTCGCTTTTACCCATGTTTGGTGCAGGTCCATTAAATCGCTGACAATATCCGGATGTTTTTCTGCGAGATTCATTTGCTCACCAGGATCAGTATCCAGATTTACCAAAAACGGACCTGGCAGTGTCTTGTTACGATTATGGCCATTCGAGGTATCGCGCGCATCCATGAGCAGTTTCCATTTGCCGTCTCGCACCGCCCATTGCTCCCCCAGCTGCCAGTGCCAGGAGGTATGAGGATCCTCAGCCTCTGATGAGTTTAAAACATCGAGTATGGACGTGCCATCGATATCGACAGCAGGGTGCGGTAAACCACACAATTCTACAGCAGTCGGGAACCAGTCGCAACCGGTGCAGAATTGTGCGCGTATCTCATTTTCCGGTAATGTGCCG
>CAYNUX010000009.1:0-25537 GCA_964400115.1 uncultured Cytophagia bacterium | reverse complement strand
TTGTGAGGCCTGGACCAAAACCAACCTGAGAAAAGCGACTTTTGGCTTCAAACACTGGAAAAGTGCATCAGTATTATATAATGGATTTAATGCTCTTTTTAGCAGCAGAATCGGCAAGAGTCTGGCTCGATTAACAAACGAGATCGACTGGTTGCAGGCCTTTGCTCTTTTATTGCTTAAAAACAAACAACGATCAAAATGTAGAAAAGACAATCTCTTTCATATACAGACGACATTAAAAGGGAAAAATTGCAAGTCTGTACTCGTGCATCTGCAACAATTCAAAGATAAACCGATTCATATTCGTTCTGAACAAGAGGCAAAAGCCATTATTGTCTCTCTAAAAGAGCAAACGCCAATCGTTTCCGCTCTTGAAAAAAAAGAATCACTCCAGCGCCCCCAATCTCTTTTGACGACTTTATCCCTTGTAGAATTGACCGAAACTCTTTGGCAATGGCCCCCCCACTATACCCTCGACGTTGGTGAAAGTCTTTATTGGACTTTGGATAAGGGAGGGGGATGGATATCTTTTCCCTATACCCGGAGGCCAGCCATTCCCGAAGCCGAGCAACTCGACTGGAGACAACTTGTTTTTCAGGATTATGGTAAAGACTATTTAGGTGAAACAAACATTTTAAAGGAAAAGATTACCTTACCTTGGGAAAGTCACGCCATTAGACCCATTCGTACAAAATCGCTGACCCGTAAACAACGAGATGGGCTGACAGATCATCAACAAATGCTGTTTAATCTGATCAGGGAAAAAACCATAGCGGCACATATGCAGCCTGCAGTATGCAGAAAGCAGAATGCCAATATCAGAGCAGGTGATTTTCTGTTTACGCTGTCATCGTGTCAATATATTCAACGAGGCTTTTTACAGGTCGATCAGACATCTGCCGTGGAAAATCAATCTATGCCAGTACTCGGTCTGCACGAACCATTGCAGTGGCAAAATATATTTCTGGACACGCCCAGTCAACCTGCAGCATTTAGCAGTGCAAATCTTTATGCTGCGCTCATCGAATCCGGTATTTATCCGCAACGCCAGACAAAAAGGGTCATCGAATCTTTGATGGAAAATGGCCTTGTCGATCAAAGTGAATCCGGGATTTTTTTGACCGAGCTTGGCACTGCCGTGACTGAACATTTGGAACAATTTGCAGGGGAGCTTTTAACCCCATCCTGGGCACAGGAATTCGAGGATTACATAAGAAAAATTGCTTCCGGACGAAAAAGACCCGAAACTGTTATGTCGATCCTGGATAAAAAGGTAATAAAACCTGACAGCGAAAAGTTTCTGTCCAGGAATCGCGTTTGTCCTGTTTGTAATGCTCCTTTATTCGTGGGCAACAAATTCGTTCAGTGTCAGAATTTCCCCAAAGAGTGCGATTATATGCAACAAGTAGATCCCGGTCGGCCACAGTGTCCGCATTGTGGCAAATTACTCGTGGTGCGCAAAGGGAAATTCGGGCGTTTTTTGGCCTGTCCCGGATACCCCGACTGCCAGCATACAGAACCGTTTGCTCTCGGAATCAAATGTCCTAATCCTGATTGCCAAGGTGAAATCATTGAACGTACAGGGCAAAATCAAAAATTATTTTATGGATGCAGCCATTTCCCGAAATGCGATTTTATCCTTTTCGAAAAGCCTGTTGATCAGTCGTGTTCCCATTGCGGATATCCTGTTTTGGTGCAAAAAGCTGATGCTCAGAAAGAACATCTCGTCTGTCCCGAGTGCCAAAAAGACCATATTGCACAAGAAATTAAGGTCGCCTGATGATAGAGAACAAAACTCAAACTCTCGAACACTGCATCCAACCCTTTTTAAAATATCTCCAGGTTGAGCGGCAGACGTCATCTCACACTCGAGAGGCTTATCAACGTGATCTGGATCATTTTCTGGGAAAGGTTCGGGAACGGGAAAAAAGGGAAAATGTTCCTATAGAGCGATTGGATCGCAATACGGTAAGGTCTTACTTGTCCTGGCTGGTGCGAAATGAATATCAGCCGCGTTCTATTGCCCGCAAGTTAGCATGTTTGCGCTCGTTCAGCAAATATCTTGTTCGAGAAAATATTCTTACTAAAAATCAAATTATTACTTTGGCCTCCCCAAAGCTTGGTAAATCTTTGCCGCATTTTCTTACAGGAGCGGAGGTCAGGCTCTTATTGGGTTTACCCGACACGGACACTTTTGCGGGAAAACGCGACTATGCTTTGTTGAAATTCTTTTATGCGACCGGTGTGCGTATAAGTGAGGTTTTGTCCTTGCGAATCAATCATTTGGGGGATGATTATACTGTTCGAATTACGGGTAAGGGCAACAAGGTTCGAGTTTCAGCTGTTGGAAAGCAGACTTTTGACGACATAAAAATCTATTTGGATGCCCGTGAAGCATTTTTCGAATCTTCAATCGAACCGAATGCACCGCTTTTTGTCGATGATAATAACCAGCCTTTTAAACGACAAAAACTATACACCTTGTTACGGTCTTTTATGAAACGGGTGACCGATCCCAGTCATGCTCATCCTCATGCGCTGAGGCATACGTTTGCTACGCATATGCTCGATAGTGGTGCAGACCTCATGTCTGTAAAAGAGCTGTTAGGCCATGCTAGTCTTTCAACCACACAGATATATACCCATGTATCTGCCGAATACTTGAAAAAAATGTACAAAGGAACGCATCCAAGAGCAAGCAAAGATAAAAAAACCGAATAATTAAAAAACTGTGCTGTTAAAAATAAGGAGGTGCTCCCCAACCTTTGATAGATTCTATGCCACTGACCGTATTACATTGAAAAAAAGGAGGCATTTATGAGAATCACTTTCACTGCAAGACATTTTAAAACTTCGGCTCGGTTAAAAACCTTTGCAGAAGAAAAGGTAAAAAAGCTGAAAAAGTATTATGATGGTATACTTGACATTGAAATCATTCTGGATTATATTAAGCAGCAGCAGGTCGCCGAGATTATCGCCAAGGTATATGGCACGCGGCTGACTGTTGTAGAGAAAAGTGAGGATATGTACAAATCAATTGATCTGGCGGTTGAAAAGCTCGAAAGACAATTGAAAAAATATAAAGGCAAGATGCGGCATTTTGAAAATGAAAGGATTACCCAGGCCTTTGAAAAGAATGAAATAGAATCTTGAATGTCACAATCACATCAAGACCTGCAAACCTATTGGTTGCAGGTCTTGTTTATATATTCCATAAACAGTTTACATATTCATTGGTGCATGGAGTGCTTTGAATACCAGTGGCACCACCACAGAGCAGACAAGTCAATGATTGAAAAACAACGTGTCCCTTTTATTTTAGTACAACAGCTCTACGAAGCGACTGCCAGACGTGTTTCTTTGCAGATCCTCAATAACGAGAGCAGCTTTCACCGTAAGATCCGGGAGAAAGAAGTCCATCGGCCTGGATTAGCTCTTTCCGGTTTTGTTGAAGTTTTTACTTATTGGCGGGTTCAAATCATGGGCAATACTGAGATTGGGTACTTGAATACCTTAAACCATGACGACCGCATGCGGGTGATCTCGTCTGTACTCGGTTTTGATCTTCCCTGTATTGTTATCACAAATAAGAACGAGCCCCCAAAAGAGCTGATCGAAATCGCCAATCGGGATGGTATTACATTATTTTCTACCCCTCTTAGTACGACGAGTGCCATTCAACATCTTTCGGAATATCTGAATTCAATTTTTGCCGCAACGACCATAAAGCATGGTTCGTTAGTGGATGTCCATGGGGTGGGCATGTTAATAACAGGCGAGGCTGCAATCGGAAAAAGCGAACTCGCTCTTGATCTGATAGAACGTGGCCATCAACTGGTCGCCGATGATGTCGTTCATATTACCCGGGTGGATATGAATACACTCGAAGGTGAGCCGAACCACGTGCTTTCACATCATATGGAAATTAGGGGATTGGGTATTATCGATATCAGGCAAATGTTTGGCATCAGGGCCATTCGGGGAAAAAAGGTCATCGATGTTGTGGTTGAACTGGAACACTGGGATGCTAACCGAGAATATGAGCGCATTGGTGTAGAGAATCATATTACAGAAATCTTGCAGGTCGAAGTTCCGCTTGTTGTTTTACCCCTTCTTCCGGGTAAAAATATTACCGTTATTACGGAAGCAGTGGCTTTGAACGAAAAGTTAAAGCAACACGGCATTCATGCTGCAAAGGATTTTAACAATCGCTTGATTACAAATATGAATAAAGGAAGCCGGATATGAAGCATGCAATTTTATTGACTCATGGCCCCATAGGTGATGCCATGATCGAGGCTGTTGACGGCATTATGGGGATGGAAGACGGCCTTCATTCTCTTTCTGTCACCAACATGTCGATTGTCGAGATCACAGACCGTCTGTTAGCTCTGGTCAATGGGCCTGATGAGAAACAGGACGGAGTCATTATCATGGCCAGCCTCAAAGGGGGAAGCTGTTGGAATGTTTCCGTGTCTGTAGCCATGCGTCATTCAAATGTGCGGGTCGTGTCTGGTGTCAATTTACCTATGGTGCTCTCATTCATGACCAAGCGAGATACAATGGATATAGATGAGCTCGTTGAATCCATCGAAAAGGATGGCACGCGAGGAATTACGCACTTAAATTATTGACCTGAAAACAAGTGGAGTATTCTTATGCCGCTCGTACAAGTGAGAATCGATGATCGGCTGATTCATGGACAAGTGGTCGTCGGTTGGAGAAGCGTTCTAAAAATGGAGCGTATTATTTTATGCAGCGATGAAGTCGCCAATTCCGAATGGCAACGAACGATATACATGTCAGCCGTCACCAATGATATTAAAGCTTCTGTGCTTACTTTGGATCAAACCATCGGTGCATTGAAAACGAACAAGTTTGAGCCGGAGCGGGTATTGCTATTGGTCGATAATCCCAAGACTGTTGTTGACTTGGTGGATGCCGGTGTTCATATCAATCAAGTCAATGTCGGCGGCATGCACTTTAAACCCGGGAAAAACCAAATTGCTCCTTTTATCTTTGTTGACGACAATGATGTTGAAAATTTTAAAATTCTCAATGAGCGCGACATAGAATTGGATGGCCGGGATGTTCCGACCCGTCCTTCTATCAGTATAAGCAAAGCCTTGAAATTTGAATAATTATTGATCATAATGCCGGTTATCAGGAAGCCGTTCCTGTGCCGGCTCTTATGATTTTTTGACCTCACTTTTCGGCAGGGGTCGGTTATTATAGCTCAAACCCACGCCAATAAGCCAGGTAAGGGTACAACCGATTGCCACATACCAGGGCCAGGCAATTTGCGGTGAGCCTACCATCACGATCAATCCTAACAGAAAAATCGTCCAGATCGCCAGAAAGACTCGGTGTTTTAGGCTTTGTACACAGCTCCAAATCCAGGATCCTGCTATGATATTCAAAATAAGAATAATTATCAGAACAAGACCTTGTTGCCCCATCAACCATGTCATGAAGAATATGGCGCCCCACATAGCAATAAGGGCGTCGTTTTCACGGGCTTTGGCATAAAATGAACCCAGGAAAAAGGTTCCCAACAGTCCTCCGTAAGTAAATGAGGCAATGGCTAAACCCAGCTCGACCACCGGATTGTCTTTGTCCTTGAAAAGCATAGCCCCTGCAATAAACACCAATCCCCAGATAAAGGTTACCACTCGCGAAATCAAGAGTTCTCGCTCGTCACTCCAGCTTGCTCCCCATTTGGGCTTTATAAAATCAAGCATAGAAGCAGAAGCAAGCGAGTTTAAAGAACCACTCAAGGTAGACATGGCTGCGGCAAAAACACCTGCAATGATGGTACCTGAAACACCGATGGGAAGACCTTCAACAATAAATCGGGGGAGTACTTCATCAGGCCGGATATCGATACCTCCATAGTAGGCATATAACATGAGGCCAAGAACGAGAAAAAGAGCGAATTGAAAAATGACAACCACTCCACTCATGATCAAAGCTTTTTGACTCGACTTTAGGTCATTGCAGGACAAAAGCCTCTGAACGATCAATTGGTCAGATCCATGTGAAGCCATGGATAAAAAGGCTCCTCCCAGGATTCCTGATAAAAAAGTATAATTGATCTGGAAAAATTCTACCAGTGAATTCTCAAAGCCAAGGGTAAAGATTTTAAATTTATTGTCTGCCTGCGCTGCATTGACCACATCAGACCAGCCATTGGGGAGTTTATCCAGAAGAACAATTCCGGCCAGAATGGCTCCGCCGATATAGATCGCCATTTGAATTACATCCATCCAGACCACTGCCCTTATTCCCCCGATATAAGTGTATATAATGGTAAAAAGAGCGATGATGATGATGCAGGTAGAATAAGACCAGCCTGTGATTACTGCGAGCGGGATGGCTGTGGCGAATAATCTGACTCCATCAGCGAGTAAGCGAGTGATTTGGAAAACTATGGATGAAAACCGTTGCATCCTGGAGCCGAATCTCTCTCGCAGCAATTCATAGGCAGTATAGAGCTCACCGCGATAATAAGCAGGTAAAAGCGTTTTACTGATGATTATTCGCCCTATCAAGTATCCAAGGGTTATTTGTAAAAAATTGAGATTGGTGAGGTATGCCAGTCCCGGAATGCTGATAAACGTGAGAGTGCTGGTTTCGGTAGCCACCACCGAAAAGCAGACAGCTGTCCACGGCAGATTGCGATCCCCTAAAAAATAGTCGCGGGTGTTACGCTGTCTTTTTCCCACCCAGACACCGAAAAGGGTTACTCCCACAAGATAGACAAACAGTATCGCGTAATCGAGAGGTGCAAAGCCCATTGTTAAATCCCTTATCTGTATGTGTTTTGAGACAATTTAGCAATATTGTTTTGAAAACCCAATAAAATTTGCCTCCTGTTTTGACCTGAACTTTTTAAAGTGAATAAAGGCCTTGATTTGTTGAGTACAGGTCGTTATATTTTCATTTATGTTTTAATAGGCGTGTTCTCATGAAAAATCCCTATAAACGCACAGATGTTTTTCGTTGCAATTATCAGACACATCAACGATTTGCCAACCGAGTGTCAGTCTATCATGTCCTCAAGGCTCGCAACTGTTATCCGCAGGGATGCGTAATGTTCAAGTGGTCTTGTGCTAAATTCGACAAGGGCCAAACGTGTGTACGGGGATTCAAGCATATCGGTCGTTTATGCGATGGCTGTACTCACTATAGCGATGAAAAGGTGAATTATCAACCTAAATTGGTTCTTTCCAACCTGGAATCTGACCGGTTTCAGGCCGAACTTGAAGATTTTGATGATTGGTTGCAAGAGCATCAGAATAAAGATGTGGAATTTTGGTGTACTATAGATTCCATCAAACCGCGGTTTAAAAAAGTGATGCATAGTGGAAAGGGTCAGTTACGCCTCGAAGGTTACCTCTATGTTGCAAAACGGGGTTTCATAGGATTAACTGAATTCGATGACACATTTTATGGCTACCTTTCTTCATATCAACAAGAACGATTCAAGGTCGCCCCAGGTGATGCCTTTGAAGCCAGAGGACATTTGACGCTTGACCGTGGCAGAGTATTGATTCAAAGAACCTGGTCTATTGATTTCGAAACCCGCTCAGGTGAAAAGACCTGGACTAATAGCGAAGCTCTGGTTTCAAAACAAATCGCATCATTATTTAAACATCAACCGGAATTCTGTTTGTATTGTCCGCACGGGGCCCTGGTCGACGTTCAACAGGTACAAAGAGACGGGTCCAAAATCTCCAGACGGCAATTGTATTGCTTGCAGGGTATCACACAACCAAACGAGTGTTATATGGCAATGACTTTAAAAATGGATTATTGCGGAGATCATATTCGTTAACGAATGGAATGAAAAAATGGCAAAAGGAATCACAAAGCGGTCGCAAGATTATTCTCGTTGGTATTTGGACATCATTGCAGCAGCCGATATGGCCGAACACTCTTCTGTTAAAGGCTGCATGGTTATCAAACCCACCGGATATGCTCTGTGGGAACAAATTCAGCGCCGTCTGGATGATATGTTCAAGGAAACCGGACATGTAAATGCATATTTTCCTCTTTTTATACCCGAAAGCTATTTGAAAAAAGAAGCTGAACATGTGGAGGGATTTGCGCCTGAATGTGCTGTGGTAACCCAAGGAGGCGGCAAGAAGCTGGAAGAGCCTCTGGTCATCAGACCCACATCCGAAACGATTATATGGTCAACTTATCAAAAATGGATCCAGTCATACCGTGATCTACCTATCCTCATCAATCAATGGGCAAATGTAGTCCGTTGGGAGATGCGAACCCGTCTGTTTTTGCGGACAACTGAATTTTTGTGGCAAGAGGGTCATACCGCTCATGCAACCCCTGAGGAGGCAGAAGAGGAAACCCGACTTATGCTGGATGTGTATCGCCGTTTTGCCGAGGAATATATGGCGATTCCGGTGTGGACAGGAGTAAAAACAGAGCGTGAAAAATTTGCCGGTGCATTACATACGTATTGCATCGAAGCCATGATGCAAGATCGTAAAGCTTTGCAAGCAGGAACATCACACAATCTGGGACAAAACTTTGCCAAAGCATTTGATGTGAAATTTCAAAATGAGCAGGGAGAACTGGAATACGTCTATGCTACAAGCTGGGGCGTTTCAACACGACTCATCGGTGCAATCATTATGACACATAGCGATGACAACGGTCTTGTGATTCCGCCCCGATTAGCCCCTCTGAAGGTGGTTCTTGTCCCGATCTGGCGCGACGAAGAGCAGCAGAATAAAGTGGTCGAACGTGCTCATAAATTGACAGAGAACTGGAAAGATCAAATTTCATTCAAGGTAGATGATCGGGATCAGTATCGGCCCGGATATAAATTTAACGAATGGGAGAAAAAGGGTGTTCCTATTCGGCTCGAGTTGGGGCCGCGTGATCTGGAAAATAATGTTGTTGTCGCGGTTCGCAGAGATACCGGTGAAAAGATTACCTTGTCTCAAGATGGTTTGGTGGAAAAGTTGACAGAACTGTTGGAAGAGATCCAGAAAAATTTATTCGATCGGGCTCTCAAATTGCGGCAAGAAGGTACATTTATCGAAGATGATTTCGAGTCCTTTAAGAAAAAAATCGAGGACCCGGGTGGCTTTTTCTGGGTACATTGGTGTGGAAAAACTGAATGTGAGACTGCTTTTCAGGAGACATCCAAGGCAACCATTCGCTTGGTCCCCCTGGATGGAGAAAAACAAAATGGTGAATGCATTGTCTGCGGTCAATCCTCTAAGGAACGAGTGCTCGTTGCCAAGGCATATTAGAGTAAACAGATAGTGGTTGTGCAAAGGAGGTACCTTGCAGGAACAGATACTGGCCGTCTTGAGTAAAATCAGTGATTTTATTTGGGGACCACCGATGTTGATTCTGCTGGTGGGAACCGGAATTCTTTTGACGATTATGTTAAAAGGATTGCAATTCAGGGCCTTAAAGTCTTCTCTTTACCTGGCTCTTATCAAGCGCAAAGAGGATGATGCACAAGAGGGAGACATTAGCCACTTTCAAGCGCTGATGACCGCTCTGGCTGCAACGGTTGGTACGGGGAACATTGCCGGTGTTGCCACAGCAATCGCTGCAGGAGGGCCGGGCGCTTTGTTTTGGATGTGGATTACAGGCTTTTTTGGCATGGCCACCAAATATGGCGAAGCCGTTCTTGCCGTAAAGTACAGGCATGTCGATGAAGATGGCCATATGAGCGGCGGCCCAATGTATTATCTAACGGATGGTTTGAATGCCAAGTGGTTGGGTATCGCTTTTGCTTTTTTTGCTTCAATTTCTGCCTTTGGTATTGGTAACCTCGTACAATCGAATTCTGTTGCCGAAGCTATTGGCACGAGTTTTCCGTTTATCAAACCCTGGGTGGTGGGCCTGGTTTTATTTCTTGCAACGTCTTTGGTGCTTTTAGGGGGCATAAAGAGCATCGGCCGAACAACCGCGGTTGTCGTCCCTTTTATGATTGTGGTCTATATGACCGGTGCCTTGTTGGTCGTCTTGATCAATTTCCGGGAAATTCCCCATGTTTTTAGTCTGGTCATCAGCAATGCTTTTACACCTGCTTCAGCAATGGGGGGTTTTGCCGGTGCCCTGGTTAGAGATGCTGTGCGCTGGGGAGTTGCCCGTGGTATTTTTTCCAATGAATCCGGTTTAGGCAGCGCACCCATTGCAGCAGCTGCTGCCCAGACAAAAAACCCGGTTAATCAGGCGCTGGTCAGCATGACGCAGACATTTATCGACACCATTATCGTCTGCTCTTTGACCGGATTTGTGATTCTCTCTTCCGGCAAATGGACTACCGGATTTACGGGAGCGGAATTAACCACGCTCTCATTTCGTTCTGCCTTACCCGGTCAAATGGGAGGATGGGTGGTGTCGATTGGGTTGATCTTTTTTGCCTATTCCACCATTTTGGGATGGAGCTATTATGGCGAAAAATCGATTCAATATCTCTTAGGTAATCGGGCTGTGATACCTTATCGTATGATATTTTGTGTCGTGGTTTTCATGGGTGCTGTTATTTCCAAGGTCGAGTTGGTTTGGTCATTTGCTGATATAATGAACGGTCTCATGGCCGTGCCCAATTTGATTGGTTTGATTGCGCTTAGCGGAATCATTGTCGCTGAGACAAAAAAGTATTATAAAAAATAGCTTTCAGGTTAGAGGTGGTTATATGCCGGATAAAAAAAGAGAAGTGATAAGAGTCGAAATACCCAGCAAAGCATTAAGGGTGAGACATGCCATGTGTCAAAACGGGCACAGTCTCATGGATACTGAACATACAATTAATGGCTATGCCTCTGTGGCCGTCAAGATAAAATCTAAAGACAATGAAGGTTTGATTTATCTCGATCCGGTCTATGGCAGTTTTCGAAACGTACAGGAAATGGATCTGCCTGAGAATGTGGTTGTCGAGTTTTTTTGCCCCACTTGTGGTGAATCATTGAAAAGCAAACATCACCAATGTCAAGAGTGTTCTGCTGACATGTTTGAAATTTTTCTGCCAAGTGGTGGCACCATAGTGGGTTGCCTGCGAAATGGATGCCATTTTCATATTCTCAAGCTCGCCAATGGAGAAAAGTTTCTGGACAGCTTGAATCGGGACGAGAATCTGGAACTTTTTTTATGACAGAGAACTCGCAATTTAAATCCGGATATGTGGCGCTTGTCGGACGTCCGAACGTTGGCAAGTCAACCTTGGTCAATACCTTGTTGGATTTTGATCTCTCCATAATCACTTCCAAAGCACAAACAACGCGCCATAAAATTTTGGGAATCCTTTCATCAGAGACATTTCAGTTTATTTTTTGGGATACTCCGGGCATCATAAAACCTGAATACAAATTGCACGAGTTGATGCTAAAGTCAGCGCAATCAGCAATGCGTGATGCGGATATTGTGCTCTGGATTATCGATGGAACCAACATTGATTATAAAGATGATCTGTATGTTTACCCTTTGATTGAAAAAATATCAAATCCCGTCATTCTCGTAATCAATAAAACCGATGCCATGACAGAACAGCATCTTGAGGATGCCAGAGAATATTTTAGTTCACTCTACAACTTTGCAGCCCTCATACCCGCCAGCGCGCTCAAGAAGCAGGGGATCGAGGATATCAAGTCTGCCCTGCTGCAGTTTGCTCCTCAAGGGGTGCCTTTTTATCCTCTCGATCAAATTACCGAACATCCTGAGCGATTCTTTGTTAGCGAAATTATTCGCGAAAGAATTTTTGAGCATTTTAGTCAAGAAATTCCCTATTCTACGGCTGTGGTTATCGACGAATATCATGAACAACCCGGACGCAAAGATTTAATCAAAGCTCGTATTGTGGTAGAAAAATCTTCTCAAAAACCGATTCTTATCGGAAAGGGTGGAAGAGCTTTAAAGAAAATAGGACAAGAATCCCGGGAACGCATTGAAGAATTTTTAGGCAGACCGGTTTTTCTCGAGCTATGGGTCGCTGTCCGCGAGAAATGGCGCAACAAAGACGTATTTCTAAAAGAATTCGGGTATGATGATCGTTCCAGGTAAGGATTTTAACTGTTTCGCAATCGCTGTCGCTTTGGCTGTGGGGGTATTGCTATCCTGTGCTCCTGTCACTCCTCCTCCTCCTCCCCCTCGAGAAGACATAGCCAGCCCGATCATCCGCGTGGGTTTACTTGAACATCGCGATGAGGTGAGGATAGAGCCTACAGGCCCGTTTTATATTCTAACTCTCAAGCCGAATCCGCTCAAATTGATCCCATCCAACGGTATCTGGAAGATTCGCGTCCGTTCCGGGGATCCCGCTCAACAGCATTATCGCGTGCGTTTGTTTTCTTCCCGTCGAGAAGAGCTTGCGAGAGAAAAAGCGCTGTTTTTAAAGGAGAAATACAAATCAGTGATGCTAGAGACCGAGGGCGAAGAGCTGTTAGCCGGTGATCGTTTGATTCTGGATCGCAGGTTTTATTCGGTCTTTTTAAAGGATATTTTTACGACTCGCAGCAGTGCAGAAGCCAGGATTTATCAGTTGGGCATAAACGGTGCAGAGATCGTTTCATTTGTCGATAAAAATGCAAGAGGAAAATTGGTGCTCGAATCTCCTGGTGGAAAATCAGTGCTCATAAACAATGCCGTGCGTTTTACAGGTCCTCCGATCAAGGTATATGATATCGATGTGGGCAAAGGGTTTCACTGGCAGCGGGATGAAAATCGAATTTATCGGAGTGAGATCGAAGTCTATGTCGATCGCACCGGAAAACTCAGTGTAGTCAATGTTCTTCCCCTACAGCTCTATTTACAAGGTGTTGTGCCCGGTGAAATGTCCTATGGTTTTCCGCTCGAAGCTCTCAAAGCGCAAGCGGTGGCTGCCAGGACTTTTTTCTTGTATAACTTTGGGAAAAAGCATCCGAATTCAGATTTTGATGTTTGTGATGATGTACATTGTCAGGCTTTTGTGGGCAAAAGCCGTGAAACAGAAAAAACCAGCAAGGCTGTCGCTGAAACTCGCGGGGTGGTCATGGTTTACGAGGATGAACTGTGTTCTACACCCTATTCAGCGGTTTGCGGCGGACATACCGAAGATGCTTCCTCTGCCTGGAATAGTGAAGGTGAGCCTTACCTAAAAGGCCATTATGACTTGCCTAAAGATCTTGTGCCTCACTCGTTTGATCTGCGCTCAAACGAACAGGCGAGAGCATGGATCAATGCCACACCTCCTGTATATTGTAATTTGAATACAATAAATGCCCGCTGGGCTGATTATGCAAAAAAGTATCTGCGCTGGGAGGTTGAACTTTCCCGTCTCGACCTGCAAACTCATATACGACAATTTACCGGTAGCGATATAGGCGATATCGTTGATTTGATTCCCATCAGGCGCGGGGTGTCCGGACGAATTTCTGAACTTGACATTATCGGGAGCACAGGAAAGATCAATCTTGAACGGGAACTCGTTATCCGAAGGACTTTGTCTCCTGCTGCACTGTATAGCTCGTGTTTTGTGGTCGAGAAAAGAGGAAAAGAATCTTTGCCTGATGCTTTCATTTTAAAGGGAGCGGGTTGGGGGCATGGTGTGGGATTATGCCAAATCGGCGCTTCAGTTATGGCTGCCAAAGGATCCACTTATGGTGAAATCCTTCAGCACTATTATCGCGGCATCGAATTGAAAAGGCTATACTGATTTGAACAAGACCCTCCAGTCTAGGCAAAGACACCTGGTGATGATTTTTATTGATGGTTTGGGAATCGGTTTGCAAGATCAGGCATATAATCCTATGGCAGCACGATCCTGGCAATATTTTAATTATTATACCCCCTTAAAATTTCCTTACCGTTTCAGTGATTGTGGCCGTGTCGAGGCCGTGGATGCGAATCTTGGGATTTCAGGATTACCCCAAAGTGCAACCGGTCAAACCACCCTGCTAACCGGGATCAATGCAGCCCAGGCACTCGGGCGCCATCTTTGCGGTTTTCCCAATCAACAATTGCGTGATATTATCAGGCAATATTCCATTTTAAAACAATTGACCGACCGAGGACTCGACGCTGCCTTTTTGAACACTTTTCGTCCTCCCTTTTTCGATTATCATCCTGAGCAAATTATTCGCCATCTTTCAGCCACCACTCTGACCAATTATTATGCGGGCCTGGGCTTTTTTTCGATTGAGGATCTGATTGCTGAACGATCCATATATCAGGATATGACAGGAGAAATGCTGGTGGAAAAAGGATTCGATGCTCCTGTATACACTCCTGAAAAAGCGGGAGAGATTGTGGCCAATCAGGCACGTCATTATAATTTCGTGTTGTATGAATATTTTCAAACCGATCGGGCCGGACATCAGCAGGATATGGGGCTTGCTTTGTCTCATTTGGAAAAATTGGACCGTTTCCTTGTCAGTCTTGTCGATAATTCGGATCTGTCTGATACTCTTTTGCTCGTCATCAGTGACCATGGCAATATCGAAGATTTGAAAATAAAGATGCACACTCGAAATCCGGCGTTTGGCTTGATTTTGGGAAAGGATGAAAAGAAATTCAAGGTTAATTCATTGACAGATATCGTACCTGCTACCCTCAATTTTTTTGATATTGCAAAAGTGTAAACGTGCTGTTCATCTGAACGAATCAATAATCCAAAACCTGAGCACAGCAAGAAACAATATCCTCGTTGCGGGGCACAAAGAGCTTATTGGCATACTGGTTGTATTGAGTTTTATTGCGGCCAAAATAAAATTGTGCCTGACTCTGAAAAAATATCGCGCCAATCAAAAGCACGAAAATTATGAATCGAAAATGTCTCATATTGAATCAGGTTAGGTTTTTAACGACTTTTGATCTCTTTCGCAAGTGAGCCATTTTTTCGGGTCAGTTTTGGTGCTGGCCATTTAGAGCTTTTTCATAGAAACGAAATGTCTTTTATGCTAAGGGAAAAGCCTATACATTATAGAGGGTCCATGGAAGGCGAATAAATCGTGCGAGGTCTTTGTTTGTTTCTACGGGTCTGATTGATATGTCCATCATGGCTCCGGAAAAGGCTGTTTCACAAAAAGAGTTCCAGTTCCACCCGAGCGCGTTGCTTTGGGATCATTTTGTCATTTACACAGGTTCGGGTGGCATGTACCTTTGGGTTGATTTATATTATCCACTTTATTTATTCGACTTGAATTTTAATGTTGATTTTCTTTTCAATTTTCCTTATACTATAAGGATTTTAAGGAACCCAATAAGGAGTGAAATTTCGTATGGCACATCATAAATCCGCAATTAAACGGATTCGTACCAATGAACGCGATCGCCAGCGTAATCGACACTATAAAACTCTGCTAAAATCCAGTTTGAAAAAAGTTCGATCTGCTGAAAGCAAAGAACAAGCAGAAGCCTTGTACCGGCAAACTGAATCTATTTTAGACAAGCTGGTTAACAAGAGAATTATTCATAAAAACAAAGCTGCCAATCAGAAATCCAAGTTGGCTGTATTTGTGAATCAGTTATAGGTCGCTTCGGTCGCAAGTTTAGCGGGAGGCTAAAGGCCTCCCGTTTTTTTATGTTCTTTTGGCCTTATAGTTGGGCGCTTCTTGGGAAATCCAGATGTCATGAGGATGGCTCTCTTGAAGGCCTGCGACAGTGATTTTGATAAAACGAGCCTTTTGTTTTAGTTCGGTTAGATCACCCGCGCCACAATATCCCATAGCTGCTCGAAGACCACCGGACATTTGATACACAACATCAGCCAGTTTTCCTCGATGCGGCACACGGCCTTCGATTCCTTCCGGAACCAATTTTTTGAGACTCTTTTCACCTTCCTGAAAATAGCGGTCTCCACGCCCCCCACGCATAGCGCTCAAAGAGCCCATTGCCCGATAAACTTTAAAGTTTCTTCCTTCATAAAGAACCGTTTCGCCGGGACTTTCTTCTGTGCCAGCCAACATATTCCCCAACATGACCGTGTCGGCTCCTGCAGCAAGGGCTTTGGCGATATCACCTGTTTGTTTGATACCTCCATCAGCGATCAATGGTATATCGTTCTTTTGACAAATTTCCGCACAATTCATGATCGCAGTTAACTGGGGGACTCCAGTGCCTGCCACCACGCGCGTGGTACATATCGATCCTGGTCCGATCCCAACCTTTACGGCATCCACGCCAGCATCGATGAGATCCTGAGTCGCTTCCGGTGTTGCAATGTTTCCTGCAATAAGATCCAGGCCGGGAAATTCTTTTTTGATCATTGCAATTGTTTTCAAAACGCCCGCTGAATGACCATGAGCTGTATCTACTACAACACAATCCACCCCTGCATTTACCAGCGCAATGGCCCGCTCGCGAGTGTCTGATGCCACACCTACGGCAGCTCCTACCACGAGCCTGCCGTGTTGATCTTTGCACGAGTTCGGATAACGCTTGCGGTTCTGAATGTCTTTGACTGTTATCAACCCCTTTAATCGATTGTCTTTATCCACAACCAAGAGTTTTTCAATGCGAAATTGTTGCAAAATCTTTTCTGCTTCTTCCAAAGATGTCCCCAAAGGTACGGTGACCAAATCTTCCTTGGTCATCAGATCACTGACCTTGCGATTCAAATCTGTCTCAAACCGCAAATCACGGTTGGTCAAAATACCCACCAGTTTTTGTCCATCCACGATGGGGATCCCGGAAATATGATATTTTGCCATGAGTTCCATGGCTTCGCCGATCTTGCGGTCCGGGGATAATGTGATGGGATTCATGATCATACCACTCTCAGAACGTTTTACCCGGTCAATCTCTTGAACCTGTTCTTCGATAGAGCTGTTTTTGTGTATGATCCCGATACCGCCTTCTCTTGCCAGAGCTATCGCAAGGTCGGATTCTGTGACCGTATCCATAGCCGCACTCACGATGGGGATATTGATATTTAAATGGCGTGATAATCGCGTACGGATATTTGTTTCCTTGGGCAGGACCGTAGATTTGTTGGGTACCAATAAAACGTCATCAAAGGTTAACCCTTCACCCAGGATTTGTGCCATAAATTTTCTCCCTTGCTTGAATTTTCAGCTAGTATACTAAAGTTTTGGCATAGAATCAAATGGTTTTTGAATTTCGAACATCCACAAATTTCAAGTTTGCCTTGAAGAGTCCGGTGAGATATGGATCTGGATAAGAGGATGATGTAAACGGTTTTAGAATAAAATCAAACGTGTATTTATCAAACTCTGGCTTGAGGATAGAAAAGATTGCGCGAGATGAGTAAAAAAAAGGCGCCTTTTAGGCGCCTTGAGATCTAAAGAATTACATAAAATCTTGTTCACGAAATTCGTCATATAGCTTTAGCACCGCAGGTACATAGGTACGGGTTTCTGCATAAAGCATCTTGTTGTTTCGGTTGGACTCTAGCCACAACTCTGCACGATAGGGACCCCCGTTATAGGCAGCCAATCCACCATCTTGTTCATACATACCCACGAGGTGACTGAGATAACGGCATCCAAGCCGAATATTTATTATAGGGTCGTAAAGGATTTTATCGGATGACGTCCATGCTAAACCTTCTTCTACAGCAAGAAAAGCACCGGTCGCAGGCATGATTTGCATCAAACCTTTAGCTCCGACACGCGACGTCACCGTCGGTTCCCATGTTTTTGCACTTTCGTGCGTGATGGTCGCGCAGATAAAGTCAACATTCAAGTTGGGGTATTTTTGCGACATGGCAAAAATTTCCTGCGCAATAGAGATTTTAAGAGAATCAGGCATTTCAGGATTATAACGGGATATGATATTGAGAACCTTATTTTGGGTTCCGGATGAAACCCGGTCAATCGATATCACATCTCTTTGCAAATCTACCTGACGTTTTATCTCATCTATGGACATTGACGGTTTTGGCGTCATTTGTCCGTTGATCCACCACACGACACCTAAAAATATGACGAAAACGTGAATCATCAAAATCGTCATGTTTTTCTTTAGATCGAATGGTGTTGCTTTCATTATTTCCTCCTCAACAATCCCCTTTACTTGCGAGATCGTATGCACCATAACAAGGATGCACCTATTCATATTCCATTCGAAACGATTTACATCTATTGTTTTGCAATAGTTGTGCCAATATCCCCCTTATGGCATTTTCATTAGTACAGTGAATTCAATTTGTGCCAGAAAATGTGACCCAAGTTTTTAAAAAACAGTATTTAATATTTTGTCGCCAATAATGATATAAAAAGAATGACAAAATTGTCAAACATGAATAATTTTATCACGAAAGTTGTGCAATTATGGTACAAAATGTCACACTGTGGCCCAAATCCTCCAGACATTATAACATTTTTACACTTTTCATGTTGTGATATGGGACACTTTAAGTGTTCAATATTTGAACACTCTTTTGCCGTTTACTCTGAACCCCAATGCGGATCTGTCTTGACAATGAACAAAAAGTTTTGTTATTTATCAGGACACAAAACTTGGCTTTGAATAACGCATGTTCCGGGACAAATGTTCCCCATTTGTGGCTCTGTTGCCCTTACTAGAGGATATTTTATGGACTTTGATGCTGAGCTGGATCTGCTGCTGAATAATCATGTGGATGTTCAACGTCAGTTGTCTCGCAAAGAGACAATCTTGCAGGTCGTATCTTTTAAGGAAGCCATGGTCACAGCAAATGGGAGTCTGGCAACCTGGACTCCTTGTGATTCCACCGGCCGATCCCCTCAAGATACGCGAATTGTTAAACGTCCAGAGATCGAAGACGATATTGACTGGGATTCCCCTAACAACCTGGCTCTTGATGCGGAAACATTTTCTATGTTATGGTCTGATGCTATAGATGTACTTGGACGTAAAAAACGGATATTTGTTACAAACAGAAGCGTTGGTGCGGATGAACGATATGCCATGCCTGTTGAAACCATTACAGACAGTCCTTTGACCGCTCTTTTTACCCTGAATATGTTTCGTCCCCTGCCGAATCATCTGGAGAAAAGCCTGTTCTGGAAACGTCCTTTCCGGCTTCTCGTATTGCCCCAAGATAAAATTAATGCCACCAAATATACCGGTCGCCTGCGTCGCCTTTCCTCGGGTAAAACGAGTAATCTGATCATTGCCATGGATTTTGCCAACCGATTGGGACTGGTTTTCGGGTCTTCTTATCTCGGCAGTGTTAAAAAACTCATGTTTACGGTCATGAATTATTATCTGCCATTGGAAAATATCTTGCCCCTTCATTGCAGTGCCAATGAAGATGAAAAGGGTCGGGTTGCTCTTTTTTTGGGACTTTCCGGTACAGGCAAAACCACTCTTTCGGCAGACCCAAATCGCGCGCTGTTGGGAGATGATGAACATGGTTGGAGTCAGTGGGGGGTGGCGAATTTTGAGTTTGGTTGCTATGCCAAGCTCGTCGATCTTGATCCAAAAAAAGAACCCGAGATTTACAATGCTGTATTTCATCGCGACGAGTATACTAAACATGGTGCCATTGTCGAAAACGCCATGATGTATCCCAATGGTGAGTTTGACCTCACCGATGAGCGGTTGACGCCCAATAGCCGCGCTTCTTATCCGCTTTCTTTTGTTTACAATAGCAAGCTCTCGTCTATCGGGGCTCATCCGGATACGATAATCTTTTTAACGGCTGACGCCCATGGAGTGTTACCGCCGGTAGCAACACTTTCCCCGCAACAGGCAATGCTATGGTTTTTGATGGGATATACCAGCAAGCTGGGGGGGACTGAAACCGGCATTGTCGAACCCGTTTCCACCTTTTCGCGGTTCTTTGGACAGCCTTTTATGCCTTGTCTTCCTGATAAATATGCTTATCTTTTAGGAGAAAAAATGAAACGATATGGCACCCGGGTTTATCTGATCAATACTGGCTGGTCCGGTGGCCCCTTTGGAATTGGTCAACGCATGGATATAGATATCACACGTGCCATCGTGAATGCCGCTTTGGAAGGCGATTTGACCTCTGTCCAGCATCGCTATGATCCCTTGTTTCACCTGGATATTCCGACTTTTTGTTCCAAAGTTCCTCCTCATCTTTTAAATCCTTCAACCAACTGGAATGACAAGAAGGCCTTTGAAAAACGAGCAGAGAAACTTGCTGGGGAATTCCGCGAGCACTTTATAAAGACTTATGAGCATAAAGGGTTGGATCCTGATATCCGGTCTCAATGTCCGGGAATCGTTGACTAGAGTTCGAGGAAAAGATGAAAGATCTCATTCTTACGCAATATCGAGATGATCATAGCCTGGCGATCATGTCTTTAAACAATCCCCCTCTCAATCTCTCTACCCGTGAACTCAAAGAGCACCTTTTAAATGTTCTTGCCGGACTCGATTCGAGCTGCAAAGCAGTTGTCATTCACGGAGAGGGAGAAAAAGCTTTCAGTGTAGGATCTGATATCAAAGAGTTGCATCAGGCTACCCTGAACAACTCTGTTGTCGAGCGGGCGCACCACGAAAATTTATTGAATGATTATATTGCCGATTTCCCAAAACCGGTTATTGCTGCGTTACATGGGTATGTGTTAGGCGGAGGATTAGAGTTGGCTTTGGCTTGTGATCTGCGTGTATGTGATGCGAATACGATATTGGCTTTGCCTGAAATCAAACTCGGTCTGTTTCCGGGCGGGGGGGGATCGGAACGATTGCCAAGGCTTGTCGGATATGCCCGTGCCATGGAATTGATTTTGACCGGTGAATCGATTGATGCACAAAAAGCACTTGCTATCGGGCTGGTCAATCGTATTGCCACGGAACAGAGTGTTTTTCAGGAAACGCTCCAGTTCGCCAGGTTAATCACCCGGCATTCTCTGTCTGCTATTATGCGCATCAAGCAGCTCTTAAAAGCCTCTATGGAACATGGTTTTTCCACTGCAAACCGGATGGCTCAAACCCGGGCCTGGGAAGCGTTTTCTTCACCGGAAGGTCGGGAAGGTGTAAAAGCCTTTCTGGAAAAACGACCTCCGCGGTTCAAAGATTAGATGAGGTTTTGAATGGATTTTTATTTCGATCGATTGCTTAAACATGCCCAGAGCCTGGGAAATCATCATCGCAAATATATCGTCCTGATTGAAAAGAATATTGATCCCTTTATGGCCCGCTTGGAACAGGCGATGATGATCGAGCAAATTCATCTATGGGCACCCGCCCATAATTATTACGATGAAATGCGCCTGGTCACCCAGGTGGGCACCTCACTGGACCAAAAGTTACAGGATCTCGGATGCTATTTTGCACTACAATTTTTACAAATGAATCTCAGTGCCCTAGATGCTTTAAAGCTCCAGGTCACCACTCGTGAGGAACGATTTCCTTTATATAAAGAGTTTATGCTGCGGGTCGGTCACGACTTTCGCAAGCTTACGGCTGCTTATATGGAACAACTGCTCCAGCTGTTTTTGCCTCCTGATCATAATTTAGAATATGTTTTCCTTGGAGTGGGGACACGATCCGATCAAGATGATATCGATCTGGGAGTGGTGGATCGCGGTGATAAAGGCCGGGAATTGCTCAACAAAGCTGTTTCCCGCATGAACGGAGAAATGTTTAAAAAAGCCATCAGTTTGCATTTTCATCTTTCCGAGCATGTGGGGAGTCCACTTTCCTTTTCCGCGTCCATTGAGGAATATATCGAATTGCTGGAAAAGGAAATTCATGACTTTGTCATTATCACAGAGATGCTGGGTGCGGCTCGTGTATTGGGCAGCCGGAGACTTTTTTCGGATTTCAGGCGAATGGTCACGTTTCGCTACTATCAATATCCGCATGATACCCGTTTTATAAAATTTCACGAGGGTTACCTGAGAGGTATTGTAGGAGAATGCCGGTCCTTTGTGTTGCGCGAACTCTCGCGTGATCATCTTAGCCCAAAAGGCGATGGATTACGCATGATCAAAGCCGGGCTATTTGCGGCAAAAACAATTTTTAACTTGCGTCAGGTAAACGCCTGGACCATATTGGATGCTCTGCAACAAAAAGATAAAAAACGAAGAGTCTATTATGAAGAACTGGAAAAGCCCCTTACTTTTCTCGAGATATTCCGTTACCTTTACCAACTTTTGATCGCACAGGAAGAAGAAATTATGCTCGATGAGCCAAGCACTATGGATAATCTCTCTATGGTGGCGGAAGCTATGGGGTATGGTGATGTGGGAGCAGCGCACGCCAAAGACTTTTTATTGATCGATTATTACAAGAATATTGATCAGGCCAAAGATACCATCAGAAATCTTTTGCCCAATATCGTCAATCATCTCTCTAATATCACGATTTTTGGCAAGATGCTGCAACACCGCAAGGTGACCAGTGAGGGGGAAAAACGACTGGGAAATTTTGCCTTGCGGTTCTTGCATGAAACCCGATTTTTCAAAGGTACCCGCTTTTGGGATGACATTATCAGCGTGCTGGAACAAAAAAATGGTCAGCTGCTCAAGCGCATGATCAATGATCTGAATTCATTGTCGCCGAATATGCGGGACAAAATCATGGACGAATATGTGGATTGGGCCTGGAATTCCTATATCGCATCAGTCCATTTTCTGATTTTACTCCATAGGTATCGGGATGCATTTCCTAATCCTCAAACTTTTGAAGAAATTAATGCCCGGTTTTTAGAACGATTTCAGGGCACTGAAGAAGAATGTCGTCGGTTGAGTACAGTATATAAAACCTATCCTGTTTTGGTCTATGATTATATTCGACTGCTAACCGATGAAGAACAGAGAACATTTTATCATTGGCTCAAAAGTCATCCTGTTGATCGAGAGTTGGTACGGGCACGAGATCGGCTTCAGCATTTACTCAAGCTACATTTTAGCACCAGTAAATTTTTTAGACGGATATTGCATGCTGTGCTCAATCAAAATCCTGAATACCTACACATCATCGATCGACAGAGTCAGCTTGTTCTGGTTGGCAAGGGACATCTTGCAGATGTAGCCAGATCACCCATAAGCAAACAAAAACTTGAAAAGCTGAAAAGCTATCATGATATCGAATTCTTTCGGGTCTGTCAGGATACATTGCGGGATGCCCCACCCCAAACTGTTGCGATGGAGTTTACAGAGTTTTCCGACACCTATTTGCGACTCTTGTTCGATACGTGCAAACATGAAATCGATGGTGTTTGGTCCAAGCGCGTAAAAACCAAGGATTTGTTAGGAATTTTCGTTACGGGAGGACATGGCCATATGCTGGCCTTTGATGATGATTTTGATATGATCATTTTACTCAATAGCGACGACCAGGAAATTCATCGATACGCCAGCAAGATTATAGGTCGCATGCACACAGAAATCGTAAAAAGTGGTGTCATGCCCCATTACAGGCTTTCTGATTATACAGCATCTTATATATGTACTTTTGCTCAATTACAGGAATTGCTGGATCAGAATCAAGGTGACCAATTTATTGACAAATCACAGCTCCTGGGTGCGCGCATGATCGTCGGCAGCACCATATTGCAACAAGCCTTTGAAAGTCATTTCATACAGCGCTATATCTTTGATGATTATAAAAGCTATGCACACGAAATGATTCATGAACTGCAATCCAGACATCGGCAAATGGAAGAATCGCCTCGCGATTCGATTAATCTTAAAGAATATGCCGGAGGATTGCGCGACATTGAAATGTTTTTGTTGATCTGCCGGGCTGTGTTTAAAATCAAGGAGCATTCCAACTTTAAACTGTTGCGTTTATTAGCGGGATTGGTACCATCCCATTCTGCTTTATTCAATGAGCTTTATAATCATTATGAACTGTTGCGCAAAATCCGCAATCTAAACCGGTTAATGATCGCAGCACGTGACGAAGTGGACTGTAAAGCCGTAAATCGTTTGTATCCCAATCTTTTACATCAAAATCAGGAAACCCGGTCAGATCCCGTGCCATTGTTTGACCGGCTTGTTCATTGCATGAGTTCTGTAATAGTAGATGTCGGTACACTGCTGGATGAACTTATTTCGCCTTTAATCAAGTAGAGGAGACCATGAAACATAAATATCAAGGCGTCATCGTTCCCCTTTTGACGCCCTTTCAGAAAGACAAAAGTATTGATTTCAAAATGCTGACACAGCATGTTGATTGGTTGTGCCAAAGAGAAACAGACATCATTTTTGCAATGGGAGGATCTGGTGAATATCAGACTCTGACTCTGAAAGAAAAGAAAGCCATTGTGGACTGTGTTCTTGATGCGGCCGCACGTCGAAGAATTGTATTTATCGGCAGTGGTTGTGATACCCTTGTCCGGACATTAGAGCTTTCCGAGCATGCAGCAAAGCGAGGTGCTGAAGGCATTGGGGTGATCATTCCGACCTCTATTCAAGGATCACAACAGGCCATTTATGATTACTATAAAGAGATTGATGAAACCATTGATTTGCCGCTTATGATATATGATCCCAGAGGCGAGGGCGTGCACTCTATCGAGCCGGAGACTTGTACACGGCTTTTGGATGATTGTCAAAATATTGTCGCAATCAAGTATCGAACAACAGATGGTGAGCGGATGGGGGCTATGGCAAGAGCGATCAGTCACCGGATGAGTCTCTTTTCCGGTGCAGAGACCGTTTTTTTACAAGACCTTTGTGTCGGAGCTGTGGGTTGTGTCGGGGGAGGGGGAAACTTTTATCCGGGATTGATGCGATCGCTTCAGAATGCTTTTGAAAATAAAGACCTCGCTCGGGCCAAAGAGATCCAATTCGAAATTCTAAAGGCCATCGATGTTCTCTCATCTGTGTATTGGCCTCTAGGGGGTAAAATTGTCATGAAGGCGCTGGGGTTTGATTATTCTCTAGTGACCCGGGTCGAGGGAAACCTTGCATCCGAAAATGATATAGATTTGATTATAAATTTCTATCAGCGATATCGCCTGTCTTGAGCCTATCTCACATGGGCCCACCGAAAAACGATAGAGTTTCAGCGTGGGTGGATGGGCCCATGCCTTCTTTTTCTATTTCCGTTTTCCACTATTAAAAGCCGATTATTTTTCACGATATTATAATTAACGGTCGCTAATTTACGTTAATTGTTTTACTATATTTTATAATAGCCTGTTTTATAACGTTATTTATCCGTACATAAACTAAGTAAAAATAGTCGCTAGCGTGTAAAAACACAAAGTTTTACGTTTGGTTAAATTTACTTGACAATGACAAATTATTTGTTAAATTTTCAATAGTGTTATTGAGGAGAGAGAAAGAGAGAGAGAGAGAGAGAGAGCATAAAGCGTCATTGATGCACCCGATTTGGCACCCTTCCAGATCAGAGGAAAATGTGCGCTTTTTTGTCAGATGGCAAGTTTTGCCTTCTCCATTCATTCTATCAGCTCATTCCAAATGTCTGTGGGTCTATTCCTGGACCCAATTTGTCTTCTCTCCTGATGACCTCAAGCTCGAAATAGGAGCCTTTGTGAAGCGCAAAGAAAAGGTAACTCTTGAAACGATTGCCGAGCAACTCGAGGCTAGCCAAATTACGGTTTCAAAAGCTCTGCGCGATCGGCCGGATATAGCTCTGGAGACAAAGCGACAGGTTGTCCGACGTGCTCAGCAGTTAGGGT
>CAYNUX010000008.1:4259-25988 GCA_964400115.1 uncultured Cytophagia bacterium | reverse complement strand
CATATCTATCTCTCCAGAAGATCTATTTTTAATTTTTCGTGTCCTCCTTAATCTATGATTTGGTAAAGGCTATAGAGCCAGGAGCCTCCACAGACTCGGCTGAACCTCCTGCACTTTGCTAACATTGGGAAAAGAGCGCGAGAAGCGATGTACGCAGACGACAATTTCACTCTTTACAATTTTTAAAAAATTTGCGCGCGATAATAATCATTACCGATCAGATCAATTGGCAAAGTGTAGGTACATACAGGTAATTTATTGGACGATCTAAGGATAGATATTAAATCATTTGTTAGTGTAAACAAAGAACTTGATGGCCCCGGGTACAGAGCAACAGGTTTTACACTCTTTTTACAGTACGGTAACGAGTAATTCCTTATCTTTCCTATCCACATTCAATCACTCATTTATGGAAAGAAAAGGAAAGGCATGAAAGGCTTTAGAGATCCGGTCAGCGGATTGACTCATTTTATCGCGATTCTGATATCATTGGTCGGCACCTATTTCCTGGTACAGCGACCGCAACCCGATAGTGGGTCCGATACAATGACATTGGCTGTTTTTGCTGGCGCTATGGTCTTGCTCTACCTGACCAGTACCTTGTATCACTGGCTTCCGTTATCCGGTAAGGCTTTGAACACAATGAGAAAAATGGATCATATGGCGATATTCATTTTTATTGCCGCAACCTATACCCCGATCTGCCTGATCACTCTGAACGATGTTTGGGGATGGTCGATATTGGCAGGAGTGTGGACGATGGCTCTGTCGGGTATCCTTTTCAAATTTTTTTGGCTGGGGGCTCCCCGGGTACTCTATACATCCATTTATCTGCTTATGGGCTGGTTTATCGTGATAGGGATCTATCCTCTCTTACAACAAATGGCCTCCAGGGGATTATTGTGGATGCTGGCAGGCGGACTGTTTTATACTCTGGGCGCCATCATCTATGCCCGCAAAAAGCCGGATCCATGGCCCGGAATTTTTGGCTTTCATGAAATTTTTCACGTCATGGTGATGGCTGGCAGTTTTTGTCACTATTTGATGATCTATTTCTACGCCGTCCCGGCCAGCAGCTGATCAAAAAAAAAGAGCCCGTCATCAGGGCTCCTCAAAGACATCAGGATTTTTTCTCAGCTTCCATATCCCGCAGTTTACGGCGCAGGATTTTCCCGGCACCGCTTTTGGGCAAAGATTCCAGAATCTCGATGCGTCTGGGGATCTCGAATTTTCCCAAATGCTGCCGGCAATATTGAATCAGTTCCCTGGGTTCTGCGGTTTGCCCCTCACGCAAGGCGACAAAGGCTTTGACCATCTCACCATGGTATTCATCCGCGATGCCAATGACGGCAGCCTCTGCCACAGCCGGATGCTGATACAACACATCTTCGACCTGACGGGGATAGACATTGATGCCATGTACGATGATCAGGTCCTTGGCACGGTCGGTACACCGAGTAATATCGTGGCGTTTTCATCCTGGATGGTTTTACAGGTCGCTTCTGGTTGAAACTGTGGCAATGCAATCACCGTCGAGCCTGCAGCGACAGGCGACAGGAAACCGACAGTTGCACCAAACGAGTGAAACATGGGCAAAACCGTGATGAATGTGTCATGCTGTTGTCCGAGATGCAGAGCCTCGATGACCGAATTCACATTGGCGATCAAATTCTTGTGGGTCAGCATGGCGCCCTTGGGTAAACCGGTGGTACCGCCGGTATACAACAAGGCAGCAACATCCTCTTCACTTTGGGACTCGACCAGCACCGGGGCACTGTCACCCTCGTTTAAAAGAGCAGAATAAGATTTTGCCTGCGATATCTCGGTATCACCGATTGCGATAAAATGTTCGACAGAGGCCAGGTCTTGTGCAAGGGCTTGTACTGCCTTGTCCGTCACAGAATGATAAATCAATACCGAGGCACCGGAATCTTTAATGAGAAAGGCCACCTCTTTAGGGTGGAGCAACAGGTTATTCGGCACGACCGTGGCGCCGGTTTTCAGTATGGCAAAATAAGAGACCATAAAAAAGGGCAAATTAATGCAATAGAGAGCCACATGCTTTCCGGGCCCAACACCCAGATCCTGGAGGCTCGAGGCAAACCGGTTGCTTGCGTCTTCCAACTCGGCAAAAGTGATGTCATCCCCCATAAACCGCACTGCTGTTCGCTCGGGCACACGCCGGGCGGATTCGACCGAAAACAAAGCTAACGATTTTGACATATTCTCTCTCACTGTTAATTTTAACTATCGTTTATGGTCGCAATCTTAGCATGATTTCCGGGAATGGTCCTCGCAAACCTCTTGATGTCCGCAATGGCATCCACCTCGTTGTTTATATTTGCTGAAATGTAATGTCAATGCCATAAACACCACGGCTAAAGAAAAAAAAGCAACAGCGATCAATAAAGTCGCGATCATGGCTTTATCCTTTCTATCAACTCTAATATCATAACCTTTAAACAGAAAACCCGATTCAATGTTTCAGTATTTCGCATTTGTGTTAATTATTCTTCAAGAGTTTACTGAACCGAGATGTCATTTTTTCGACAAATGCTTCATTGTTCCGAACAATAAAAAAAGCAGCGAGGTTATTCGCACGAGCGAGATCCATTCCGGCATCAGGTCCAAGAACGTCTATGGCAGTAGCAAATGCATCGGCCATCATACAAGATGAGTCGACCACAGTGACAGAGGCAAGATTATGAGTAATCGGTACTCCTGTTCTGGGATCGATCGTGTGAGAATATCTTTTCCCATGCATCTCAAAATAATTATGATAATCACCCGAGGTTGCTATACTGGCTCGGGAAGTGTGGATAATTTTCAGTACTCCACCTTGTGCATTAGGTACAGAAATGCCTACCCGCCAGGGCTTGTCAAGATGGTTTTCACCTCGTACTCTGACTTCGCCTCCTATCTCTACAAAATAATTTTCTATTCTCAATCTATTCAAGTATTCGGCGAGTCGGTCTGCACCAAAGCCTTTTGCGATGGCAGATAAATCAATGGTCAATTGGGGGATGGATTTTTTTAAAGCCGGAGGGTGTGTACGTACAGAGAGATTTTGCCAACCGATCCACTCCAGACGATCCACCAACTCTTGCTCCTCAGGCATGCGTGTGGTGCGATTTTCAGGGCCAAATCCCCACAGATTCACCAATGGCATGATCGTAATATCAAAGGCCCCCTCTGACAATTCGCTGACATCTTGAGCTTTTCTAACCACAAAGGCAAGATCTTTTGAAACAGAAAACCAGCTGGTGTCAGGGCTTGCATTGAATCGTGAAATTTCGGACGAGGGAATCCAGGTTGACATTTGTTGATTTATGGTGTCCAGTATGGCATCGAGGTGTAGAGCGAGATTGGGGTATTGATCCAGTGCAGTGGTGCCCGGGGTAGTGGTGATTTTAACCATATAACTCGTACCCATTGTGGAGCCCTGCAGTACTGTCAGTTTATCGGATTGATCAGAACGACAGGCAAAGAGACTCGACAATAAACAGATCACTAATCCAGGCCAAAAAAGGCCTGGACGAATAGAGTTGCCAAAAGAGTGTGGTTTTACCATCGCCAATTTTCGTAATATTCCCAGCTCACGATAGCGTTCAATTGCTTCAGCTCTGAAGTTTTAAGATTGAGGTCCGCACGCATGACGTCACCGGGTGTTAGCAAGCCGATGTACTCGCCTTCCTTTTCCACTAAGAGATGGCGCAATCTTTTGCCCAGAAATTTGTCTTGCAAGTTATAGAGATTGGCTGTATGAGGCACCGAAACCAGTTGAGTGGACATATAGTCACTGACCTTTGCGGTATTGGGATCAAAATCTTGTAGTAACGTGTTACGCATCAGATCGCGTTCCGTCCAGATCCCGACGATTTGATCTCCCTCTTGCACCAGAATGGCACCAATGCCTTTATCTACCATAATTTTTAAAGCATCGTAAATAACAGTATCCCGGGAAACAGAGACAAGCTTTTTGTCTTTATCCTTAACGAGTTTTTCTGCGTTTTTCATTCTCCCTCCGTGCCCAGAGGCAATATAATGGGATTGTATACACTGGCAATATAACATTCAGATCGTAATTTTCATTTCCAGATCAAAAAATAACACTAGCCCCCAAAGTCGTCAAAAAGAATATTTTCAGGTTCAACGCCCAGGTTTGCAAGCATTTTTTGAACGGCATCGATCATCAGCGGGGGGCCACACAAATAATATTCACAGTCTTCGGGAGCCGGATGATCCTCGAGATATTCATCATGAGCAACCTGGTGAATAAAACCCAGAGAGCCATTCCAATTATCTTCTGGTAAGGGTTCGGACAGAGCGACATGCCAGCTAAAATTATCATGTTTTTTTTGCAGTTCTTGAAAATCTTCGTCGTAAAAGATTTCTCGTTTGCTGCGGGCTCCATACCAGTAACTGATGCGTCGTTTGGAATTCAAACGTTTCAATTGATCAAAGATATGTGACCTCAAGGGCGCCATCCCTGCGCCACCGCCGATAAAGACCATTTCGTTTTCTGTTTCTCTGGCAAAAAATTCACCATAGGGCCCAGATATGGTCACCTTATCTTTGGGCTTTAGATTAAAAAGATAAGAAGACATCTGACCAGGAGGGGCACCGGGTTTATTCGGCGGAGGAGAGGCAATTCTGACGTTGAGCATAATAATGCCTTGTTCCTCGGGATAATTGGCCATCGAATAGGCCCGCACGATATCCTCTTCCACCTCAGAGACATATCTCCACATATCATATTTATCCCAATCAGGCTTGTATTCCTCGCCGATATCAAACTCTTTATATGAAACACGGTGAGGTGGAGCCTCAATCTGAATATATCCTCCAGCTCTGAAATCGACATTTTCGCCTTTGGGCAATTCTAACACCAATTCCTTAATAAAGGTGGCCACATTATCGTTGGAACGCACTGTACAATCCCATTTTTTAATTTCAAATACTTCGGGAGGTACCTCGAGATCCATATCATCCTTGACAGAAACCTGACAGGTCAAACGATATCTTTGGCGTATCTGCTTACGGGTCAGCTTGCCTTTTTCGGTAGGCAGTACATCTCCACCGCCTTTGGTAATGACGGCCTTACATTCTCCGCACGTTCCACCACCACCGCATGCGGAGGGAAGATAGATCTCCTGATCGGCAAGCGAGTTTAATAGCTTGTCACCAATAGGTACTTTGTACGTATGCTCTGGATCCTCATTGATCACAATTTCTGCATTTCCGGTTTGCACCAGTTTGGATTTTGCCAGCAAAATAATCAGTACCAGGACCAAAACGATAAGCGTGAACATGAGCACCGCGAGCAGAACGAGGCTGAAACCAGTCATAAATTGTTCCTTAAAGTTGAATTCCGGAAAAGAGCATAAATGTAATGGCCATCAATCCCACTGTAATGAAGGTAATTCCCAACCCACGTAGTCCGGTGGGAACGTTGCTGTACTTTAATTTTTCACGGATACCGGCCAAAGCGATAATGGCCAATGCAAACCCTACACCAGACCCTACACCAAACACAATGGATTCGGGAAATGTGTAATCACGTTCGACCATAAACAAGGATCCCCCTAAAATAGCACAATTGACAGTGATCAGAGGCAAAAAGATACCGAGCGAATTGTACAGTGCCGGGACATATTTATCAAGGGTCATTTCAAGGATTTGTACCATCGAAGCGATAACGCCGATATAGGTAACCAACCCCAGGAAAGAAAGATTGGCATCCGGGAGACCCGCCCAGGCAAGAGCTCCTTCTGCAAGCACATTTTTGTAAATAAGGTGGTTGACCGGCACCGTAATCGTCTGTACAACAATGACGGCGATACCTAACCCCGTAGCGGTTTCAACACGTCGGGAAACAGCTAAGAATGTACACATACCGAGAAACAAGGCCAAGGCCATATTCTCGATAAAAATCGATTTGAAGAGTAGACTGAGATAGTGTTCTAACATAATTATTCCTCTTCAACTTGCTCAGGTTTCCAGGCACGGAGTACCCAAATAATTAATCCAATCAATAAAAAAGCGCTGGCTGGTAACATCAATAAACCATTAGATGCATACCATCCGCCTTCGGTGGTAAGTTGAAAAATGGTTATTCCAAACAGTTTTCCTGCCCCAAACAATTCTCGAACAAATCCGACTGCGAGCAAGATAAAACTATATCCGAGTGCATTACCAAAACCATCGAGGAAACTCTCTAAGGGAGGGCTTTTTAGCGCAAAGGCCTCAGCCCTTCCCATGATGATACAATTGGTAATGATCAATCCCACATATACAGAAAGCTGTTTGCTGATATCATATGCAAATGCTTTGATGAGCTGATCAGCGATAATCACCAATGAGGCGATAATGGTCATTTCTACAAGTATTCGAATACTGCTGGGGATATGTTTGCGGATAACACTGACAGATAAATTGGAAAAGGAAAGCACAAAAATCACTGCCATGGACATAACCACAGAGGTCTCCAATTTACTGGTCACCGCCAGGGCCGAGCAGATTCCCAGAATCTGTCGAGCAATGGGATTATTATCAAATACAGGTTCGGTAATCAGGGCTTTATATTTATTAGCCATTGAGTACATTCTCCTTAAGATAATCGAAAAAAGGCCCATAGCCATTTTCACTTAGCCAGTACTTTACTAACTGATCCACTCCACGAGAGGTTATGGTAGATCCGGACAATCCATCCACTTGATATTCGGAAGCCGGATTGGTCGGGTCAACAATTCCTTTTAAAACTGTTATGCGTACGCGTCTTTGTTCATCAAAGGCAGTCTTGCCGTTCCACTGATTTTTCCATTTTGGATTATCCACCTCCCCTCCCAGACCCGGGGTTTCACCGTGTTCATAAAAGGTGATCCCCCTGACCGTATTCAGGTCACGGTCCAAAGTGATGAAACCATAAAGGGTTGACCACAATCCTTTACCATAAATGGGGAGTACGAACTTTTGGACTTGGCCCTCTGATTTGACTTGATAAACCGCCATAACTTTCGGTCGTCTGTTGATACCCGCAATATCTTCATTGTCAGGAACAGATTCACTATACTGGGGATTATCTGCCAAGGCTTGGATATTAAAAGTGGCAGGATCCAGCATCTCATCATATTCAGATTCCGGGACAGGCTCTCCAGAACTCAGGTCGATGATAATGGGATCAACTTTTTCGTTATATATATCCACCACATCGCCGGACAACGAGTCTAGGCCTGCTGCAGCCAGGATGTTTTTGAATCGGTCGAGTCGCTTGTTCTTCTCTTGTATGGAATGGAGCGAGACAGCTGCTGAAGATACGAGAATCGAGCAGACCAGACAGACACCAAGAGCCACGCCAATTGTTTTTTTTGTGCTGTCAGTTGACATTTCTAGCCAGTCTCCTCTTGATATTTTGTTTGACAACGATAAAATCAATTATGGGGGCAAATACATTCATAAACAATATTGCCAGCATCATACCTTCGGGAAAGGCAGGATTGATGACCCGAATCATGACCACCAAAACACCGACAAGTAAGCCATATATGTATTTCCCCAGTGGTGTCATTGCAGCACTGACCGGGTCGGTAGCCATATAAACCGCACCAAATGCAAAGCCGCCGAGCACGAGATGCCACATAGGGGACACCTGAAACATGGGATTAGTTGAGCTGCCGATGGCATTGAAAAACAAAGTCATTCCAATCATACCACCCAAAACACTCAACATGATGCGCCAGGACCCCACACGTGTAATGATAAGAATAAATGCGCCAATAAGACAGGCCAGGGTCGAGGTTTCCCCCATAGAACCAGGCATAAAGCCCAGGAACGCATCGGTCCATGAAACACTGTTAATCATATCAGGAACGGCCAATTGAGCCAATGGTGTGGCCTGACTGAATCCATCGGCAGCAATCCAAACTTTATCCCCGGAAATTTCCGCCGGATAAGCAAAGAACAGAAAAGCACGCGCGGTCAATGCCGGATTGAGTATATTCATACCGACACCACCAAAAACTTCTTTTCCAATGACAACACCAAATGCAATACCGATAGCGACCTGCCAGAGAGGAATCGTCGGCGGCAAAATGAGAGGAAAGAGCAGGCTGGTCACCAGGAATCCTTCATTTATCTCATGCTTGCGAACCACTGCGAAAATGACTTCAAAGACACCTCCCACAGCTAAGGTTACGACATAAACAGGCAAAAAATGTAACGCACCCAAAACAGCATTGGAAATCCAGCTTGAGGGATCGGGCGCCAAACCCAGAAAACTCATTACCGCCCATCGCCATCCCTCAGGCGATAGCTGTTCTATCTGCACCAAAGCTTTATTTGCTTGCAGGCCGGTGTTATAAAAAGCCATGAGCACAGTGGGAATCAGGGCATATACGACCATCATCATCATACGTTTCAGATCCAAAGCATCGCGTATGTGTATCCGAGGTTTGGTCACCTTGCCCGAAGTAAACAGAAAGGTATCTATCGCCTCATAAAGCGGAAAAAGCTTTTCCAGTTTTCCACCTTTTTCGAATAGCTTTTCCTGTTTATCAAGAAAATTCCGTAAGACTTTCACTAGCCTTCCTTTTCGATTAAGGTTAATGTATTTCTCAAGTTTTCCGTATGATCGATTTTAGACGGGCAAACAAAAGTGCAAAGCGCTAAATCCTCTTCCACCAATTCTAGACAGCCTAAAGACTCGCTATCTTCGACATCATTAATAGCCAGGGCCCGAAGTAGCGGGGTGGGTAAAATATCCAGCGGCATCACACTATCGTAGGAAGTGTTGGGAACAATAGATCGAGGCCCTCCGTTCAGGGCTGTGCTGAATGAGATTTTTTTGCCTGGCACAAGAGAGGAAGCGAGTATCTTTTTCACAGAAAAAATATTCATGCCTGGCGTTAACCATCCCAAAAATTCTCGTTCTTTACCTTCATGCAATGCGGTGATTTGCTGATGGTATTTGCCGAGGTAATCGACAGAGCCCTCTGCAGTATGGCCGCTCAGAACCGAACCAGAGATAATTCGTGCCTCAGGATCTACGATTTCCTCTGCCAGGAGAGGAGTGATTTGAACGCCCAGTCGTGTTCGCAAAAGCCGGGGATTTTTAACAACCGGCCCGGCTAAAGACAAAATACGGTCAGTAAATAATTTTCCGGTCATGAACAAGGCACCAAAAGCAATCACATCTTGTGCCTGAATAGTCCAGACAATCTTTTTACGTCCTACCGGATCGAGAAAATGGATGTGGGTACCCGATAATCCTGCCGGATGAGGGCCAGCGAATTCTTCAACGCGTAATCGATCAGAATCAATGGTCGGGACCGAGGTTTCCGGATCTTTGCACAAATAAAGTGTACCGCTTGTCAAAGCAGTCAAAACTTTTAATCCCGCTTTAAACTCTTTTTCTCTGCCATCCAATATCGCTTGCATCGGTGGAGCAAGAGGTTGAGTATCCATAGCGTTGATGAAAATAGAATGAGGCTCTGTATCAGGATCAGCCACCTTACCCATTGGACGAACACAAAGCCCTGTCCATGTCCCCGATTCCAATAAAAGATCTATCACCTTTTGGCGATCGAGGTCGTCTAAAAGTGCTTCCCTGAAAGAATCAAACGACATATCTTGTTCGGTTTCGTCCACTTTGATCACAATGGAAAGAAATTTGCGTCTTGCACCTCGATTGATCTCAATGACCTCACCTGCAGCTGGAGCGGTATATCTGATCCGTGGCATTTTCTTATCACTGAACAGCAATTGTCCGCGCTTTACCTGATCGCCCACATTGACTTCCAAGGTGGGCTTCATATCCACATAGTCATCGCCGAGCAAAGCGACATTTTGTGGAGGGGCTGCAGCTTCAATGTTCGTCTGGGGAGCGCCGGCAATGGGAATATCCAAGCCTTTCTTGATTTTGATCATTCCCAAATATTCCTTTCCTGAAAAATGATGGTGTCGGGAATAGTAAATTCCAGGGGCAAAATGGATTTTATTGCATCCATTGATCCGCCATGATATACCAATAAAAGTTCTGTATACACAATTAATTAAGTAACTAACATAAAAAATTTAGGTGAATTTACAAAGCAATTTTTACAAGCCGGTATATAGAACTGCCGCACTCTGAAAAAGAAAATGTTCATGCTCAAAGCGCTTTTTTGATTTTATCCCAAAATTGCAGCTCGGGCAATGAACCCTCGAAAGAAAATTTTTCATTGACAACAACCTTGGGAACACCCATGATTCCATATTTGTTTGCCAGATGAGGGAATTCAGAAATCTCTACCATGTCAGCACGGACACGTTCACTCGCCGCTGCAAGAGCATGACTGGTCTTTACAGCCTCGGGACAATAAGGACACATCGGAGTTACAAAGACTTGAATATGCAGATCTCTTTCAATTTTTTTCAGCTCTTCCTGCACTCTCCGGCTCAGGTCAGGTTTGCTCGCAACATAATCGATCGATTCTATCAACGATGCAAATTCGTATCCACTGGGTATGCCGTAAAACCGAATACCCACGTCCTTTTCTGCCATAACCACTATGGCGGGTATTTTATCAATACCAAACTCTTTTGGAATGGTTTCACATTCCTTTCTGCATTGTTCGCAATACTGATCCACTTTCATACCTGCGATCTGCGCCAGACTCCAGAGTGCAACCTCGCTGTCACCATGTTCACCAACGATATAGGCGTGTACATTTCTTGCATCGACCTGACAATGGCGACTGAGGAGATAGCGAAAACGCGCGCTATCAAGCGTCGTACCCGAACCGATAACCCGATGACTGGGAAGTTCTGAAAATTTGACTGCGGCACAGGTGAGTATATCGACGGGATTAGAGATGACGATCAGAATGGCATTTTTGTTTTGCTCTGTAATTTTGGGAATCATATCCCGAAATATATCTACATTTTTCTTCATAAGATCCAGCCTTGTCTCGCCTGGCTTTTGAGCGGCACCGGCAGTGATGACAATAATGTCCGCGTCCCGGCAGTCAACATAATCACCGGCAGTGATTTTTGCTGGGCGCGTATAAGCCAAACCATGGCTGATATCTTCTGCCTGACCTTCAGCTAAAGATCGATTGATATCCACGAGCACGATTTCAGATGCTAGCCCCCGTATCATTAACGCATAGGCAAACGTGGAACCCACTTGTCCTGCTCCGATCACACATACTTTGAGCGGTAATTTAATATTCACAATTTCCTCTCTTGATCATAGTTAAAACGCTTGCGAATTATAGACTTTTCACTATATTTAGGGATATTCAACAATATGCACAAAATCGACCATGATTCACCTCATTGGAATGCAAGTGCTTGTGACTGTTGTTTAAAGAGAAAACATACAGCCAGGGATCTGTGCTAATGGAACATTTTGAAATTCATCCGGAAAATCCTCAAGAACGATTTATCAAAAAGGCCTCGGCTTGTCTTCGTGACGGTGGATTGATCATCTATCCAACCGATACAGTATATGGATTAGGTTGTGATTTGTATAACAAAAAAGCTGTGGAAAAAATTTATCAAATAAAAGGTTTTAAAAAACGGGCCTATTTGAGTTTTATTTGCCCGGATCTAAAAGAAATCGCCCAGTATGCACGGGTCTCGACACCTGCATACAAAATCATGAGACACCTGACCCCGGGGCCATTTACATTTATTTTGCCAGCTACGCGTCAGGTACCGAAAATATTATTGGAGAAAAAGAAAACGGTTGGAATTCGCGTTCCTGATGATAAAATCTGTCAATTATTATTGGCGGATTTCGGCAATCCCATAATAAGTACCAGCGCGCGTTTGGCAGATCAGGAATATACCAATGATATTCATGAAATAATTGATACATTTGAACCCTTTGTCAATATTATGCTGGACAGTGGACCGGGGGGGCTTGAACCATCGACCATTATCGATCTGAGCACAGAAGAGCCGCTATTGATACGCAAAGGCAAGGGACCGGTTCATGCCATTCCTGTAGAATGAGTTTGGTTTAAAGTAATACTTAATTGTGGAGGTACCCTTGAAAAAATTAGTGCTCTTTATTATTGCCCTGGTTGTTTTAAATTCTACCGTGTCCATAGCCTCACCGGCCAGGGAAATCATAAATGCAATAGACTCTCTTATGATTGGTGATCATAGACTCGCCATCTTTGACATAGAATTGTCTGATCAGGATAGCATACTCGTTGTAAAAGGTGAGACTTGTGTGCCTGCAGCACATGATTCACTGATCGCAAGACTAGAGCGCTTGTTCGAGCGACCGGTCATTGATTCTGTCCAGGTTTTACCGGATTCCAAACTCGGCAATCGAACATATGGAATCATTGATGTAAGTACTGCACACCAGCGAAGAATACCTGACGTACGGGCTGAAATGGTAAATCAAGCCCTTATGGGTGAAACAGTAAAACTCTTAAAAAAACAAAATGGTTACTATTTGACCCAATTACCCGATGGATATATCGGTTGGATCATGCACGAATCCATAGCCACAAAGAGTCTCCTCGAATTTAACCAATGGCGCCAAAACGAAAAGGTTATTTTTAATCGCAAATATGGGGTGATCTATTCGATCAAAGATCTTGAGTCTGTTCCGGTACGCGATCTGACCAAAGGAGCTGTGTTGGCTAAATTGACCCAGGAAGATGAGTGGATACTTGTTTTGCTGCCGAATGGAGACCGGGGGTACATACTCGCCAAAGACATAATCAACCAGGACACTTTTAATGCTCAACCACCGCCAACAGGTGATGAAATCGTAAAAACGGCCAAAGAGTTTATGGGAACACCTTATCTATGGGGAGGTCGATCGACCAAGGGTGTTGATTGCTCCGGATTTACGAATCTCGTCTTTCGCTTTAATGGGATCGATTTGCCAAGAGACGCCAATATGCAGGTACAAATGGGCAAACAAATAGACATCGATTCCAATTATAGTAACCTCGAGACCGGAGACTTGATATTTTTCGGGCCCAATTCTGAACGTATTACTCATGTAGCCATTTATGTGGGAGATAAAAAATTTATTCATTCCGACGGAATTGTAAGAATAAACAGTTTTAATCCAAATGACAAAAGTTATAGCGAGTATAGAACAAAACATTTACAGGCAGTGCGCAGAGTATTCTAAGGATTTATAGCTATAATTGTTTAATTATTATACACTTTGTTTTCGTAAAAATGTGACTATTGTCAATTTTTCCTATAATTCATTTGCAATAATTTGAAAAATGGCTATATTATAGTAGAGAATTGCTTTTTCCAAAACAGAGGACTTTTCCTTTTTAATCGACTGCACCAGGGAACACCCACATATAGCCTCGCACCTTTGCTTGCATCTTTTGCTTACTCTGTTCACCATTTGGTCTTTGTCTGCTATACTCTTTTCCATAAAAGAACTATTCTTGATAAAGGAGGTGATGTCTTTTAGAACGCGCATACACGATCATTCTTTTCTTTACTAAACAATTCAATAAAGGAGACTCTAGATGAAAAAAATCAATACGGAGATGCGGTGGTTGCTGGCTCTCCTTGTTTTGCTTCCCATAGTTGCGTTTGCAGCAGGCGATGCTGGCAGCGCACTCGAATTTGATCCGACAAACAACGAATTGGCCACTATTCCGGATAATGCTTTGTTGGACAATATGGCAAGTAATTATACAATGGAGAGCTGGGTTTATCCCACTGACCTGACCGCTGGGAATCGTATTCTGCAGCGTTCAGGTGTTTTTGTACTTTATCTCGATAATACCGGCAAGGTTCTGTTCGAATCGAAAAACGGGGCTGGTGTCACAATCACATCCGTTGCCTCGCTACCGGCAAACAGCTGGAGCCACATAGCGGTTACATTTGATGGCGCCACCAACACAGCAAAACTTTATATCGATGGAGCTTTGGACAATTCACAAACCGATGCGCTGTTCAATCTTGTCGCCGGCACTGACCCGATAATTCTCGGGAACAACCTGGCTGGAAGCTTTGACTTTAAAGGTCAAATCGATGAGGTACGACTATGGACAGGCACCCGCACTGCGACTGACATTGCCAACAATATGGGTGCAGTCCTTGCATTGCCAGCTGCTAATCTACTCGCTTATTACAAAATGGATGGAACGGGGCAAACATTGACCGATTCGGGCTCCAATGCTCTCGACGGTTATCTTGGAACAAACGATACCGATACGTCCCAGGACCCCACCCGTGTCGATTCAACGGCTCCCATCGGATTTTTACTCGTTTCCCCCAATGGTGGATCGTATAACATTGGCGATCCCCTGGATGTAGAGTGGTCAGTCGATGCCAGCCTTGCAACCGTCCATCTTTATATCTCATTTGATGGCGGGGGTACATGGAACATCCTGGCATTCAACACAGATAATGATGGTCTGTTTAGCACATTTGTACCAGGTAACCCAACCACCAATGCACTTTTCAGAGTCGCCGACCCAAACGATGATACCGCCTTCGATGACAGCGACAATCCTGTTACATTTGTGGATACGGGTGTCTGGCAACAAGAAATCGTTCTCGAGGCTGAAGACGCCGATCTCACAAAGCCAATGATCTCTGCGATCGACGGCCTGGCATATGACTGTGAATTCATCTATTCCTACAACAATGGCTCGGGAACGGCTGAATTCAATTTTAACGTGCCGGTTGGCGGAACCTATATTCTCTGGGGCCGTGCCTGGGGAGCGGGAAGCACCCGCAATTCGTTCTATATTTCCATTGATGGCAGCGATGAATATCTCTGGGATACCACAAAAGGAGCCGAGTGGAGATACGATTTTGTCTCTCACCGGGGACCCAGTGGAGTTCCCAATGTATACGCCGAAGTCGATCCCCTTATCCTCACACTTTCTGCTGGTGCTCACACCATTGTTGTACGCGGCAGAGAAAACTATACCGAGCTGGATCGTCTCGTCCTGACGAATGATATGAATAAAACCTATTGGGGTAAAGAACCCAATCAATGGATCAATCTGACTTCCCCCTTACAAAAAGACGAGGTCACTCGCGGTGGACAATGGGAAATTACCTGGGATTCCAGGAATCTCGGAAGCTATGTCACCATCGAGCTTTCGTTTGACTATGGCAAGACATGGCCGGTAACTATTGCTCAAACCACAGCAAATGATGGTTCTTATCTGTGGGATGTCAGTGACTATAGCTCGGATGTCGGTATGATTCGCATTTCCGCCGGCCATGGTGGCTCTTGTCCCTGGGACATGAACTGGCGTCGATTCGTATTCATCGATCCTCAACCGGTTCTGTTGGTCACAACACCCAATGGAGGTGAAGAATGGAAAGCCGGAACCCAACAAGATATTGCCTGGGCATCCGATTTCTTTAGCGGCTTGGTAAATATTGATTTGTCAACCGATAACGGCGCCAACTGGGTAACACTCGCCGTCGACCAACCCGCTGCAGGAACCTTTAACTGGCCAGTGCTCAATCAACCTACAGATGAGGCTCTTGTTCGCGTTTATGATGCTGCAGATGGTTTACCTGCAGATACTTCTGATGCCCCCTTTACCATTCTGCCTCCGGATGTTCAACCTCCGGCACCGGGAGACCTGCAAGTGGTCTTTCCGAATGGTGGCGAATTTCTGGTGGTGGGCAATGAATATAACATTCATTGGGACTCTGACGAATTTACCGGACTGATCGATGTCGCTGTGAGCCTTGATAATGGTACCACCTGGACCATTGTTGCGGAAGATCAGCCCGATTCAGGAGCTACCAAATGGACAGTGCCTAACATGCCTACCGAAGAAGGTTGGGTAAGGGTATTTGACGCAATCGATGGTGTTCCGGCTGATACCAGCAACAATCCTTTTGCTGTTGTGACCGAAGCACCGCCGCAGGAAACCAATTTTGCACTTGTATTTGACGGAACCGATGATTTTGTAGAGATTGCCAATCATCCGAGTCTGAATGTCGCTGAAAATTTTACCATCGAATTCTGGATCAAAACCGACAATCCCACCCAATCCTGGACACGTGTCCTTGAAAAAGGCTCCTGGGATGAATATTATGTAGGATTCTATGGGAATCAGGGCCGTATGCATGGTGCTTTAAGAACCGACATCGGCAATGGTTACTCAAAGATGACCATTCCGGTCGGCCCAAGCCAGACATCGCTGGAGCAAAGCGATTGGTACCATGTCGCTGCAACCTATGATGGAACCACGGCAACAATTTTCATCAATGGTGTGGCAGAAGCGACAAATACGGCTGATGCTTCTCCCCGAAGCTTGCTCGGCGACCTGATCATCGGAGCGGTCAAGCGACCCGTCGGCGATGATTTCGAATATGAAAAATTCCTGGATGCTACGCTGGATGACATACGTATCTGGAATTACGCACGGTCTACCGACGAATTGAACAACAATATGTTTGCTCGGCTAACTGGCGCAGAAGATGGGCTGGCAGCTTATTATCCTTTTGATGAGGGAACCGGTCAGGTAGCCAATGACATGAGTGCTAACGGCAATCATGGACGTCTGGGAATGGAGGATGTTGATGATTCAGCCGATCCCATGTGGATCGTCAGTGACAGACCTACCACCGCCGCTGAGATGGCACAGTCGACACCAGCGAGTCAGCCAACAGAAGACGTTGTTTTGGCCACTGTTCCGGAAGAATTCAGTCTGGAGCAAAATTATCCAAACCCATTTAATGCAGGAACAACGATCACCTTCAATATTCCGCAAGCCGAGAGCGGTTTTGTACAAGGGACTCTGGCCATTTATGATCTCCAGGGTCGTCTGATCAAGTCACTGGCAAATGGAGCCTTTTCTGCTGGTCAGCACCAATTCAATTGGGATGGAACCAATGGCGACGGTGACATGGCTTCATCAGGTGTCTATTTCTATCATCTGAAAGCTGGCGACTTTACAGCCACAAAGCGAATGCTCATGTTGAAATAATCTTACTCTATATTTAAAAAAAAAAAGGGCTCTGATTTGCAAATCAGAGCCCTTTTTTTTATATCTCAACAAGTTCAATCTCGTCCGTCTGGGTATCCCAAACGGCCATCGTGCTTTTATTCGTCAACCAGCCTCCCAATTCTCCAGGATTTACAACCAGGGGTCTCTGCTTGCGAATATCGATCTCATGAGTGTGTCCATAGAGGATTAAATCATAACGGCCAGATTGAATCAAGGCATCGAGTACGACAGGATCATGCAACATGACAATTTTCTTACTATCAAGAGTTAATTCATGCGGCGGATCAAAAATTTTATCTGAATATGCAAAAGGATCTTTGCGTTTCGATGGTAGGGTTTTCAATCCACCAAGCCGTTTTAGAATCAGACGCGGCCAGGTTTCGCAAACCAAACATCCGGTGTTGTTCAAGCCATAGATCGAATAGGCAGGATTCTGGTAACAATACCAAAAAAGATCGATTGAAAGGAGAATCAATGGTTTGTACAATTCCCAGAAAGCGAGTTCTTGCCTTGAACGGGGCAAGCGTCGCATAGGGGTGTTGGTTTCAGCATCCGCTTTTCTGATCGCCGGATCTGCATTCGGGGCAGCCAGGCCTTGAGGGCCGTCGATAGCCATTACGTTCGGAGGAGGCCAGCCAGTCGGAGGCTTGGGAAGCCAGTGACCCGGTTGAGGACGGTACATATCGACAACTATCTGTTTATCGCTCAGCCATGCGACATAGCTAGGCGATGAATAGATATGACCCAAGATCAATTCCTACAACACTCATATCATAAAAAACCAAAACTGGCTTAAAAATCCTCCCACGCTTTTTGTTCAGCGCAAGAGGATCATTCGCTGAAAGAATGACCCATAATTTGAAGAAATACGAAAATAATAAACTCCGCTGGCTTGATTATAGGGATGCCATGCAATACGATGCCAGCCTGCATTCTTTTCGGCATTCATTACTTTTGCCACACTTTGTCCCTGAATATTAAAAACTTCAAGTGAAACATGGCTATGATCCGGCAGATAAAAAGAAAAATAGGTTACAGGATTGAACGGATTCGGATAATTGGGCTTTAGAACAAATTGTCCGGGAATAGACTGATTTGTAATTTGAATTGTGAAAGAATAATGAACAGCACCATCAAAATCGACCTGGACAAGCCGGTACTCGAAATTTTCAATCGAATGATTTTCGGGAAGAAAACGATCCCGGTATTCATATCTATTGACTTTGGCGGTGGTTCCCTGACCAGAAACGAATCCCAAGCTTTTCCATTCGCCGTGCAAGAATCTTCTTTGTATTTTAAAACCATAATTATTTGTTTCACTTGCCGTCATCCAGTTTAGCACGACCGATTGATCCGCATGGTCATAGGAGGCAGTAAAGGATGACAATTCAACGGGCAACCCTCCGTCAGAGGTCCAGAGTATCGTCCCATCGAGCCCCACGGCCAAACCGGTCAAAGTGGTGGCAAAAGCTGCATCAAATAGAGTTGTGGTTGTTCTGCTGTTTTGCGGATGCCAATTTTGACCGGCATCGGTCGTGCGCCATATCAATCCATTTTCTCCGACTAAAATTCCTGTTTGGGAATCCGTAAATAGCACATCATACAAAATGCCCTCTGCGCCAATATCTAAAAATGTCCAGGTCACCCCCCCATCAGTGGATCTGAACACAGAACCGAATTCACCGACGGCTAGAGCAACATCTGCATCGGCAAAAGCCACGCCGTACAAGCTATAGCCGGTAATATTGACTCCTTCGGCCTGAACTTTGGACCAATTTTCACCGCCATCTAACGTCCGCGCCATAGCGCCATATCGACCTGCTGCGAGGCCTCTTTGAGAATCGAAAAAATCAACGTCGAGCAAGGTAAGCAGATTATCAGAGGTTGCCGGATTCCAGGTAGAACCGGCATCCTCACTTCGAAGAATAGTACCACTGGCACCGACGATAATGGCATTAGAAGCATCAATAAATTCAACACTAAAAAGATCATTGACCGTATTGCTAACCATTTTTTGCCAGGGAGAAGCACCGTTATCGGCAGTTCGCACAATCGTACCGGCGTTACCAACGGCAACCTGAATATCACGAGTGGCGAAAGAGATCGCATTCAAATTATTGAAATCCAAATTAAACTGTTCTTGCCAATCCTGACCACTGTTATTGGTCAGCAAAACTTTTCCTCCGTCTCCAACAACACCGGCAGTTTCAGGATCAAAGATATCCGCACCGTTTAAATTCTGAGTCGCCACAAAAGTATTTCTTTGGGACCACATATTACCGCTGTCATTTGACCACAGGATTTTGCCTGTTTCACCAACAGCAAGAGCATTATTGGCATCGACAAAATCAACTCCATATAGCGTTACATTTCCCGGATATGAACTTTCGCTCCAGCTGGTTCCACCATTGATACTTTTTATGATTGTGCCAGTTGCGCCGACAGCGGCACCGTAATCCGGACCGTTAAAAGAGACAGAAGAAATGGCCGAATCAGCGAGCTGAGCAGGAGGGGTTAGAGCAGTCCAGGAATCCCAGTCATCAGTGGTTTTAAATATGGCACCAGAGTCCCCCACGGCGATCCAGGTCTGATTCTCAAGCTGAGTAATTGAATAAAGATCTTTAGAGGTGACGGGGCCGAGGGGTACCCAGTTGTTGCCTCCATCAAAAGATTTCAATACAGTTCCTTTGCCCCCGACACAAAAAGCGAGACCCGAAGCAGAAAAGGCTATATCGTTCAACGATTCAAGAGTTCCGCTGCTGGCAGTGCCCCACTGAGAGCCTCCATTGACCGTGTATAAAATAGTTCCTTGTTTGCCAACAATGATACCCGTACTGGCATCCAAAAAGCTTGCGTCATGCAAATCGCGAGTTGTATTTGTATTTTGAAAAAGCCAGGACTGTCCACCATCGGAAGTTTTAAGAACACCCCCGTTTTCCCCAACCACAGTACCAGCGTTTTCCGTACTAAAATATAACCCTAAAAATTTAAAGCTGGTATCTACAGGGAGAATCGACCAATGGGTTCCGCCATCTGTGCTTTTCAGAACTATTCCTTGATCACCGACAGCGTATACATCGGTTAAAGAGGCAAACTGAACATCATAAAGGGTATTCCCTTGTGGAAGGGGATTCTGCCAAATCCAGCCTTGCTGTGCATAGGCCTGGAGTGAAAAAAGGGTAAATAAACATACTAGTAAACGCTCGAATCTCACGATGGATCTCCTTGTTTTATTCAAAGCCAGGTAGCATCGGAGGCATACCGTAAAGTCGAGTCCGATCCGGTGTATTATATATTAGCCGCAAAAACAGGCGATTGCAGACAATAATCAGCCTATTAGCTGTGTGCTTTTTAAAATATAAAGCCCAATAGACAAAGTCACGACAGAAGCCGTGGTTGTAATCACGATAATATGAGCAGTCAGTTCTGCGTTACTTCCCATACCTTCCGCCATGACATAGTTTGCAATGGCAGATGGTCCTGCGAACAGAAAAAACAAGACACCAAGAGCTTCTCCGCGAAATCCCACTATTATCGCTCCGGTTACGAGCAAAATGGGCATGATCAACAACTTTATAACAGAGGCAGCAAGTGACGCCCTGGCATTTTCCAGAACTCGATCAAATTCAAGACTTCCGCCGATCCCAATCAAAGCCAAGGGTAATGTCATATTGGCGAGGTAATCGAGAAAGGTATTGGCGATTGTGGGTATAGTGATATTAAAAAATGAAAATGGCATGGCCGATATCACAGCCAGGATTAGAGGATTTGTTAAAATCTTCATACCGATATGGCTAAACGAGACATCCTTTAGTCGATGCATCGGAAGAGTAAGAGCCAGTACCGCCAAAAAATTATACAGCGGCATGATAAATGCCAACAATAGAGCCGCATTAGCGAGAGCATGCCGGCCAAAAGCATTAAGAATCAAAGCGAACCCGACGATGGAAAAATTGGTTCGAAAGCTTGCCTGTATAAAGGCTCCTCGATCCTGTCCCCTTTTTAAAAGCCAAAATGCAACAATCCATGCAATTGACAAGATAACGAGTATTCCGCCGCATGCATAGCTTATTTGACGAAAATCTACAACCTGACCGTAATCGGTGGTTCCGATCTTGACAAAAACAAGGGCGGGCAGAGTAACATGAAACACCAGCTTGGAAGATACGCTAACAAAGTGATCATCGATCCATCCCCGATTTTTCAAAAAAACTCCCAGAAAGACAATCAGAAAGACCGGCGTTACGACCTGCATTGTAAAAATAGCATTTTGCATCTAAAATTCCCCGGTCTTTTGATCAAAATACTCGTCTTCCGCATCCAGAGCTGGCACACCGACAATGATCGTCTCGATATTTCCTTTTACCTGATGTCGCACACCCGGTGGAATGTAGATACATAAACCGGGCTCGAGTTCAACAAGTTGATCATCACAAATCATTTGTCCATGACCACTTTGTATATAATATATTTCCGTGGTTTTTTTGTGATAATGAGATTCTGAATCTCTGATGATGGTTCGGTGAAAATTTACCAGAGGGGTATCTTTTTTCGTGATCATTCTTGTACTCATTCCACAGGGACACGGTACAGCGGGAACTTTATCACCATGTCTTACGATTACGCGATCCATAAAAACAGCCTCTGTTAATTTTCAATTCACTTCTTGATTTATGCTTACATAATGTGTAAAATACGGAATATAAAACGAAATTTCAAACTATAGTTCAAAGGGACGCCCCATGACACCCCAGGAAATTAT
>CAYNUX010000008.1:0-4249 GCA_964400115.1 uncultured Cytophagia bacterium | reverse complement strand
CAAAAAGCGGGATCATCTCCCCCTATCCCGCGATGAAATCGAATTTTTCATCCAGCACTTGGTACGGGGTAAAATAACGGATTACCAAGCCACTGCGTTTTTAATGGCTATATATTTGAATGGGATGACCGCACAAGAAACAGCGAATCTGACTCAAGCCATGCTAGATAGTGGCAAATCTTTGTCCTTTTCAGGTACATTTTCGCACGTTTACGATAAACACAGCACTGGTGGAGTCGGTGATAAAGTATCCCTGATTCTGGCACCGCTGTTGGCCAGTATGGGAATGACAATCCCCATGATCTCCGGGAGAGGACTAGGACATAGCGGCGGTACCCTGGACAAGCTGGAATCCATTCCCGGATTTTGTACTGCTTTGTCGGAACAGGATGCCATGCGACAAATCAAGGATATCGGATTTGTCATGATGGGCCAGACCCGGGATATTGCTCCGGCCGACAGAATCCTCTATGCGCTTCGGGATGCAACCGCAACGATCAGTTCGATCCCCCTTATCACCGCCAGTATCTTGAGCAAAAAACTGGCAGAAGGTTTGCATGGTCTGGTCATGGATGTTAAAACGGGTTCCGGCGCTTTTATGCGCTCAAGAAAAGAAGCAGATCAACTCGTAACCAGCATACAACAAACAGCAGCCATACACGGCTTGCCGACGGCAGTCTTGATTACTGACATGGAACAACCTCTGGGAATGGCTGTCGGTAATTGGTTGGAGACCCGAGAAGCGATCTGGGCGCTGCAAGGAAAAAGCCCATCTGATCTCAAAAGTGTCACTTTTCATCTATGTGCCCAGCTGCTGATTATGGCTAAAAAAGCTCACTCGGTTGAACGCGCTATAGAGTTGTGCCAAACACAAATCGACTCGGGCAAACCCTACAAGGTATTTGAAGCGATGGTCGAGAAACAGGGAGGCGATTTGAATACCGTACGCAACCCGCTTTCGGCTCCTATGGCAGCACAGAACCATGTCATTCTTGCGGAACAAAACGGATTCATCAAACGCCTCGATGCCCTGATCATGGGTCAAACCACTGTCAAACTGGGTGGTGGCAGAGAAAACCGTGATTCGTCCATAGATCTGCAAGCAGGAATCGTGTTGGAAAAAAAAATAGGTGACAGTGTAAAAAAAGGTGATAAAATCGCCACATTGTTCAGCAACAGCTCCATTACCCCGAATATAATAGATTTCCTAAAAAAGGGTATCGCTATCAGCGACAAAAGAGTGCGCCCCAGAAAATGTATCATTGAAACTCTTTCTTCACCGTTATAACTCTAAAAGGGCAAGGTAATCACCATATTTAATTCCCGTTTGAGCTGTTGCATGTTTTCAATCAGAGTCTCATTCAAAGGCACACCCTCTTGGCGTATACGAGGGACATTTTCAAACTCTTTTTCTCCAGCTGTATAGATTCTCTGCTCAGAATCAAGCCGCCCAGAATTTCTCATGGATCTCATCAAATCGCCACACGATTTTCTAAACTCTTCCGGATCCATAAAAAAAGAAATATTGACTGCGATAAAAAAGTGACCCAGTGAATGAGGTATTTTTTTGCTGTTTTCATCAAATCCAGTCAGACCCCAGCCAAATGGGCCTCCACTAAAAACAGAAGATAAAATTTCCACCATCATTGCCAATCCATACCCCTTATATCCGGCCAACTCTTCTCCTGCTCCTCCGAGTGGCAATAATGAGGCACCTTTTTTTGCAAAAAGTTGTAAAAGAAGAGACGGGTCAGTAACAAGATTACCTTGTTTGTCTATAGCCCATCCTTTGGGCAAGGTTTTTCCTTCGCGTTCTGCGACCTCTATTTTCCCTCTTTGACTGATAGAGGTTGCCATATCGAGGCAGAAAGGATTTTCTTCATCCGTAGGAACGGCAAAGGCAATGGGATTGGTGCCCATCATGGGGTCACAGCCAAAAGTAGGAGAGATCGAAGGTCTGGCATTCGTGAATGCATAGCCGGCCATATCTTCTTTGACGGCCATTAGCGGATAATAGCCAGCGATACCAAAATGCGAACTGTTTCGCACGGCAACCGCCGCAATGCCCGTCTTCCTGGCTTTATCTATGGCCAATTGCATGGCTTTATAGGCGAGCACATGTCCCATACCATCATGACCATCGATCAATGCGGTACCAGGGAATTCTCTCAAAACCTCAAAATGGGTCACCGGATTCAAGATACCATCACGAATTCGATCGATATACATTTTAAGACGCCCGATACCGTGTGATTCTATTCCACGTAAATCCGATGCAATGAGCACATCGACGATAATCTCTCGATCATTGTCTGGGACGCCAACTTTATCAAATGCTTCGTGCATAAACTCTTTGAGCTTTTCGACTGAAATGACAGCAGGACTCTCCATGGGGTTCTCCAGATCTAGGTTACAAGGCGGTGGCTATTTTTTGCTCTCCAATCCCAACTTTTCTTTTAATTGATCCAGAAAAATTCCTTCCAATTCGCTAGTATCATGATCGAGTATTTCTATGGTCTCTTTAATCATATCATCACGGTGATTTTCAAAATCAGGATCGTTCAACGCGAGATCTTCAAATTCATCTGCCAGCTCCAGGACAAAATTTTCGCGAAATGGTCTGGTGGTCTGTTGATGATCCATCAGAGCCAGTGTTCTGTTTAATATTTCAAACAAAAGTGTACGCGCTAGATTCCATTTTCCTTCATTTCGCAATTGCTTGGATCGTACCAAAAGAATTTGACACGGTTTTAAAATTTCCTGCGGATCAATTTTTTGAGAAAGAGGCAAATCAAATACGTCTGCGACTTCTTCTCTTATCACTTTTGTAGGATCCATTCCGGGTGTTGAAACAAAAAATTGACTCAGCTCGGGAAAGATTTCTACAAGATGGAGCAAAATATCAACAAGACTATTTTTGTCTTTGCTCCGGATAGCTTTGCGTAAATCTTGATAACTAATAAATGATGTAGACTCGTTTAACCAGGCTAATAATGTAGCCACCTGATGCTCACAAGGTGTGCTGCCGGCATGACAATTACAGCGGCCAAACAACTGTTCTCCGTCGACAATCATCTCTACGCGATAAGACCCGTTGCTACGCACCGTTGCCTGCAACCCAAAATGAGTCTGAAAACGATGCTTAACCAATTGATTCTCGAAAATCTGTTCACCCTTGCGATAGAGTTCGTGGCTGCAAAAAGCCTTGACATCTAATGGCGTGATTCTCGTCGGCATGGCAGGCCCTTAAATTAAAATTTGATAAAATTTAAAAAATTCAGTTTACATTGTTTCGTTTTGCCTCTCTCAAGGCAGAAAAGATTATCTTGGCTCCTTTTTCAGAAAAGGACTGATCCGAATCATAGAGCTTCCAGTTGTTCGCATCTGCTTTCGACAAATCAACACGGTCCTCAACAACCTTACCATAATCATTGAGTGGCAACAGTTCCATAGAAATAGATCCCTGGTTCTCTTTTAGTTCCAAGACCAGGTTTTCCTGCTTACGCTCAAAAGACTGGATTAGGGACCAAGGTATAAATTCGTACTTTGCACCCCAATCCGGATTTTTGCCCAGCCGTTCTGCGACAGCTCTGATGCCAACAAAAGGCTTTACATGAACCAAAGCGGATGCATAGATTCGATATTCCAGGCCATCGACGATATGTTGCACATAAGCACTAAAAATACCGGCCAGAAAGGTCACAAAAAATACAATCCGGGCACCCGTAAGGGAAAACTGTTCAAATCCAAGCCAGGCCAATGCGATGGAGGCCAGGATACCAAACACAAAGGCGCTCAATAACCACGTAAAAATTTTGACAAAAAATTTACTGCTGGGTTTGGTATGCCACAAAAATAAAAGAGACCCAAAATTGGCTGTTCGAGTCTTACGCCATACTTTCATTTTTCTCCTCATTTCTAGAATTGCAATTCATCGAAATTATTCTTTGAGAAACGTGTTCAAATGAGATGAATCCAGGATATCAACCCCTGTATCAGAACGAGTTCCTTCAACAGGCCTTTTATTCACTATAATATCAGACAAGGGTTATACAGATTTATACATCATATCATAAGGTCGTTGACCGATCAGAGCATGCACCAATCCTTCTTTAATCAAAAATTATGAACATAAATGTTATAACCCTTTGAGTATCGATGTGTATAAAAAATTCCCCCTTTTTGCATGTACATGCAAGCAAATAGCGGCACTCGATTATTCTACTTTGACGAGTCGATAATTACCGCT
>CAYNUX010000007.1:0-27500 GCA_964400115.1 uncultured Cytophagia bacterium | reverse complement strand
GAGAGTCGAGTGTAATGGATACCGATTTCATCCTGAACAAGGGCCAGGATGAGCAAGAGGAGATGCTATTGAATCGCGGATGAACTGGATCAATAGAAAATGCCGATAAAAATGAATGACTCAAACCTATAACTAACCCTCCCGTTGATCATTATATCGACGATATTTTTTGAGCAGCGTAGAGCATTTCTCTTAAAGATTTTAAAAAAAAGCCTTGACAAACGTTTGAGCTTTTTGTATTTTGCAACCGGTTGCGACACCGGTTGTGGTTTCGGTTGCACCACCGGTGTCAATGCTCTCGATTCTTTCTCCTGCTCTTTTTTTTGTCTCTGCACCTATTGCATTTTGTAACAGGTGCAGGGATGGAAAACAGTAGATAAAATTTTCAATCGATTGAAAATACAAGAAAGGAGGACCTTACCCAAATTTCTATACCGGAACCGATTTCCCCGCTAAAATCCACCCCATTTTTAAAAAAGATTCATTCCAAAAAGGAGGAGAGAGTTTATGAATCTGTTCAGAAAAGTGGTTTTATCGTCCACGCTGATTCTTCTTGTGTTGTCTCTGGCCAGCTTTGGCGCCACCACAGGAAAAATTGCCGGGGTCGTCACTGACAAACAAACCGGTGAACCCCTTCCCGGGGCCAATATCCTCATCGTTGGCACCCAGATGGGTGCAGCAACAGATATCAACGGTAGTTTTTTCATTATCAACATCCCCCCAGGCACTTACAGCCTGCAAGCCAGCATGATGGGCTATGCCAAGGTCACGGTTCAGGATGTCCCTGTTCGGGTCGACCGCACTTTTGAAGTTAATATCGATCTGACCCAGGAATCGGTACAGGGCGAAGAAGTGACGATTGTCGCTGAACGCCCCCTGGTCGAAAAGGATCTCACCGCCAGTCAGGTTACCATGGATACAGAGGAATTGGAAAAGTCCTGGGTGACCAACGTGGTAGAGGCTATTTCACAACAAAATGGTATTGTCACACGAGGCGTTTTTGTCTCCAGCCGTGGTGGTCTTTATACCGACTTGAATTATATGGTGGATGGTTCTAGCATGAATTCCGGAGTCATCGGTGACAATTATACCCAAATTAACAAGTCAACAGTTCAGGAAATGCGCCTCATGACCGGTGGTTTCAATGCTGAATACGGCTCTGCGCTTTCCGGTGTTGTCGATATCGTCACCAAAGAAGGTTCAGGCCCCATCAGCGGTAATGTCTCATATCGTTATCGCCCTGCCGGCAAATATCACTGGGGTTCCTATATGTATGGACGAGACTTGTGGGACTGGACCCATTTTGATCTCGATTATTGGACGGAAAATGATGGTGGACGTCCGGATTTTACTCCCCAGGAACGGTTGAGCACGTGGCAGGACTTTATCGGCAATGCTGATGAGACGATGACAGATTATGACAAGCGTGCCGAATGGGAAACCGAAGCCACATTCTCAGGCGGTATCACCCCCAAACTGGGCTTTCTGGTCTCTGGACGCTGGAAAGAAGGCGTCAATGTCTTTCCGCAGGCCAGGAAATACAATCCCGAATGGAATGCCCAGGCCAAGCTGACGTACAAGTTCAATCCCTCCATGAAACTGTCATTTGATGGCATCTATGGTGGATACAAGACCGCCGGCTCTGCCCGTTCGTTTATCTTTAGTAATGAATCTTCGAACTATGGTACGGGTAATGCTTCTCTGGGCGGACGTTCAACCCAGATTCTGGGTCCCTATGATTTTAACAAGTATTTCCCCTGGACCCGCTTTAATGCAGCTATGCCCATGAAAATGGATATGAGCTCTTTTGCGTTACGGTGGAATCATGTTATCAATGCCAGCACTTTTTATGAAGTTAAGCTCAGTCGTTTTTACGAGTATGTGGATGGAAGCGCGGATAATTCCCGCTTTTTTGAAGAATATCCCACAGAAGAAAGTGGTTGGAAAAATATGCGACGGAATTATATTTTGGGTGTGAGCCTGTTTGAATCTCTGGCCGGTTCGCCCAATGAATATGCCCGGTCTACCACTAAAGTCTTGAATCTCAAGGCCAGTATCACCAGCCAGATCAACAATCACCATCAGCTCAAGGCCGGAGTTGACTTGAGTCGCTCCGATCTGGAATATCGCGAAGCCATGACGCTTTTCCAATCCGGTCCTCGTCATATCAACTGGGGTAATTTTTGGGATGGAACGCCGGTCGACGGAGCGATTTATGTTCAGGATAAAATCGAATACAGCGGCATGATTATCAATGCCGGCTTACGACTGGACTTTTTCAATGCCATGCACGATGCACCGATCGATATATGGGATACATTTGCAGCCGGAATCAACTCACCAGGTCATGATCCCAATGATCCGGATGGCGTATTTCCGGGTTGGGATGCCATTCCCTCCTATGAAACCCCATGGCAGGTGAGATTAGCACCTCGTTTCGGTATTTCGCATCCGATCACTGAAACGACTATTTTGCACTTTACCTATGGCCATTTTAATAAGCGTCCGGGCTGGATAAAGTTTTTTGGCCGGAATACCCGCTGGCGTGATCTCAATTATGAACCTATTGCCCATGTCTCCAAACCGGAAAAAGAACCCTCCCATGGATTTACCGGTAACGGCTTGCTCGATTTTGAACGTTTGATCGAGTATGAACTCGGTGTGGATCAGGAAATCGCGGGCATGTTTAGACTCGATGCTACCCTTTATTACAAAGAAGCCAAGAATTTAACGACATTGGGAATCGGTACGATCTCTGATGGCAATCTTTCTACAGGAAGCCGACCTACCACAGCGGTTCGGGGAATCGTTGCACCGGCCAATTATCCCAATACCGTACCGGTCAATGCCGGGCATCAGGATGTACGTGGTATCGAAATCACTCTAGAGAGCCGTATCAGCCGCATGTTTCAGGTCTCGGCCAGTTACGATCTCTCTTATAATATCGCCGGACTGGTAGGCTGGTCTTCTCTGTATGAACCCAGTCTCAATCGCGCCAATGGCCGCTTTGGACTCGGAGATTCTGATCAACGCTGGAATCCCACCGATAAATTCAAGGTCGTGGGTAATGTCTTTTTACCCGAGGATTTTGGACCCACCTGGGGCCCGATCAAGCCCATTGCCGATGTAAATCTGAATGTCTATTTTGAAGCCTGGAGTGGTCAGCTCTACACAGCTCATTTCCCCGAACGTGGTGATCTCTCTACCGAGCCCTTGAATCGTCGGTGGGAACCCCATTATCGCACCAACCTGAGTGCGACCAAGGGATTTGATGTGGTCAAAGGAGTACGGCCGCAAATAGGAATTGAAGTCAGAAATTTATTCAATAATAAAGATCTCAACCGACCCGGTGGATCGAATCTGGAAGAGTATCTCTACGAAGGTAAACTCTGGGAAGATTCCTCAACCGGCGAACCCGACGAGTGGGGATGGTATAATATGTTTACCAATCCGCCCCGACAGATCTATTTTACCCTGTCGCTTCAATTTTAATAGATATAATTGCGATGGACATGCCAATCTGTGCAAGGAGATTATTCATGAGAAATTTAAGTATAAAAATTCTGGTCCTTTTGACCCTGATATTGGGGCTTGCAGGGCCAGGCTGGAGTCAATTCAATCCCGAACTTTTGAGCCGGGCCAAAGCTGTGGGTGTCTTTGATGGCAGTTTTGCCAACCTGGATATTACCGGCTGGCAAAGAATGAGTTATCCCGGTTTTCTGGACGGTCCCTACAATTTCTGGGAAGGCAACCAACATGGTATTGTCGTGTATGCCACAAAAAATGGACAAGCTATCACGTTTGTCAATTATGCGAAAAAATTCGAGAGCATTGAACCGGTTATAGATGTTCAATTACACAAGAATTATAATTTTTCAGAATCCCCGGACAAACCAGAAGAATATATCACCGCCACCAGTCAGATCCCTGAATACCCGCTGGAAATCGAATCGGAACGTATGGCCTGGAGTTTGCCCAAATATGACGATTTTATTCTTGTCAGGATCAAACTCACCAACACAGGTACAGATGCTCTGCAAGATCTCTATTTCGCGCGCAATGTTCCCTGGGAGCAGGCCCATGGATTCAATAATGATCAAAAATTCATGTGGCTGGAAGAAGAAAAGGCATTTGTATTCTATGATGACCGATCTTTTTCCTGGAATTCCGAAGAAGAGACCTATTTCGAGTACGGCCCCGGTCCGGTGACCGGTGACGCCGGTGATCCCGTGGATATTCAGGTGCCTAACGCTGTTAAACACGAACTCATGTCACCGACCCTTTATAGCTGTGTCGGTATGGTCGTCCCTCCCGCAAAGAATGGCCAGGATGCATTGAATTATAATATTGTCCATACCGATAACAACCATGAGATCGACTCGGGCGTGCCAGACTATGAGCAAAAGCCTCAAAACACTGACAATGCCAATGATATTCTGCGCAAGCTGACTCATATTCAACCCCGCATGAGCTGGGACGAAGCCAGCGCTGATGCATCTACTCAAGATGGTAACAAGTATGAACGCAAACCCTTTGAGGTTATCAGTTTTGGTCCTTATGACCTCGCAGCAGGTGAATCGGTAGAAATAGTCTATGCCTTCATTTTTGGTCAAACCACCCGCGAAAGAATCGTGCAAGGCGGTGTCGATGTTACGTCCACGTTTGTCCAGGAAGGACTTGTAGAGTGGAAAAAGAACTATGCCGCAGCCATGGAATTGATCGAAAACAATTATCGACCCACTGCCTATCCGCCACCTACGGTTGGCGAAAAAGGTGATAATCTCTTGGTTGAAGCGGTGCCCGGTTTTAACCAGATTTCGTTTGAACCGATCCCCAGCTCTTATACAGATCCTCTCTCCGGCAGCAATGACCTGGCAGGATATAAAGTCTATCGCTCCAACTATTCGAGAATCGGACCCTGGGAGGTTTTGGCTGACCTGTCCGTCTCTGAAGCCAGTTCCATGATGCAGGATGGCATGGTCGTGGTACAGGATGAAACTGTGACCCTGGGTGTCGGGTATTATTATACGGTTTCAAGTTATGATACTGAAGGCCTGGAGAGCGCTGCCATTGCCTATAACCGATATGGTGTGTTTCCCCAGAGGGCCCCGGGAACTGCCGATGCCACTGGAACCTATGTCGTTCCCAATCCATTTCGCGTGATCAACCGGTTGATCGACTCGTCTGAGTGGAATCGTATTTCTTTTGTCAATGTACCGGCTCAATGTACGATTCGCATCTACACCGTTGCTGGTGACCTCGTGCGGGAACTGGAACACGATGACGGCTCTGGCGAGAAGTCCTGGGGTAGCAACGCTACACTGGACTTGCAAGCCACTCGCTATTGGAAATATCCCTCTCCCGGCGTCTATGTTTATCAAGTAGAGTCCAGAGTACCCGGACACGAAGGAGAAAAATTTGTCGGCAAACTGGCCATCATCCGATAGAACCTGTCCATTCATGGAATGGCAATAAGGAGGAGTGAATATGCAATCTTTAAGATATTTTTTATTCTTCATCCTGATCTTTTCTTTCGGGATGGGGCTGGCACAGGATGTCACACCGCCCACGGAAAAAGGGATACCACCGGAAGATTTTCACCGTATCGCCCAGTCCGGTTGGCAATATTTGAAAATCACGGCCAATGCCCGGCACGCTGCTATGGCGGGTATCAAAGCTGGCCTCGGGGGGGGCGGAAGCAATGCCATCTTTGGCAATCCTGCCGAGATGGTCAGCGTGCAAAACATCGATGTGGGCCTGAACCGCGTGAACTGGTTTGCCGACATTGCGCACCAGTCCTTTGCCGCATCCAAACGCTTTTCCGGTATCGGTGTAATTGGTGTCAGCTTGCTTGCTGTCGATTATGGCGATTTCCAACGCACCGAATATCTGACCATTGACGACCCCGCCGCTCCAACAGGGCAACGCAATGTTGTGGATGCCGATCTGGGTACCTTTACGGCTACTGACATGGCCATTGGCGTCTCTTATGCCCGTCAGGTCACAGATCGGCTGCAAGTCGGTGCCAATGTTCGCTATTTGCGCATGGAAATCGATACCGACAATATGAGCAATTACAGCATCGATATCGGTACGCTTTATTATACCGGATTTAAAACATTGCGCATTGCCATGGTGGCACGCAATTTTGGCCCGGATCAGAAACTCGTCGACTATAACGAGGAAATCCGGCGCGAACCTGCCAGTATCAAGATGCCGTCTCAATTCCGTCTCGGAATCGCGATGGATATTCTGGAAGGTGAAGACAGTCCTCACAAACTCACTGCTGCAGTTGAAGGGGTTCACCCCAATGATGGCCCGGAAAAACTCAATGTGGGTGTCGAATACACGGTCATGAGCATGATCATGGCCCGGGGCGGTTATCGATTCAATTATGATGAAGAAGGCCTCACCTTGGGTGCTGGTTTGGCCCTCAGTTTTGGCAAATCCTCTTTGCTCATCGATTATGCCTATGTGGATTTTGGCAATCTGGATAATGTTCAAATGTTTTCTCTGGGTTTGACTTTTTAATGGCAAACTATGAAACAAAAACAAACTCCCACTTAACCGTGGGAGTTTGTTTTTAGGGTAACGCCGTTCTTTTGAAAAACTCCTCAAAAGATTAATCGACAAACTAGCGTGTAGATGTTCATTTTTATAACCGTTTTGACATCCCCGGATTGTGTTCATATCTAAAGGAGAATCCACATTGAAAAAAGCTCTCATTATTTTCTTTCTGCTTTTTTTCATCCTTCCTATAATGGCATTCGAACTGGCCACCCCCGAGAATTCAGCCACAATTTTTGTCTCCGAGAATGAACCGGAATGTGTCCATATGGCTGTGCAAGACCTGGTCAGCGATGTCCTCAAAATTGCCAGAAAAGAAATTCGGGTGGTGTCTGATCTGGCTGAATGCAGCGAAAATACTGTGATCGTCGGTACCGCCATATCCAACCACTCTCAGGATCTCTTGCAACGATTTTTACCCGAGGTGGCCTCTCTTGACGGCCAATGGGAAGCATTTCAGGTGCAAAATGTTTCTTCCGATATAGAGCCCATTAAAGAGGCTTTGGTCATTGGTGGCAGCGATCAGCGGGGCACGATGTATGGGGTTTATGCGTTTTGCGAGCACTATATAGGCGTGGATCCGTTTTATATCTGGACCGGCTGCGAACCCGAGATCCGGGATCATTTACAATGGGATGAAATAGAGCTGGCCCAGGACGAGCCGACGTTCAAGTTTCGCGGATGGTTTCTCAATGATGAAGATCTGCTCGTGGAATGGATGGACGATGGGGGGAAACGGCATATTGGCTACCCTTATTATCATCAGGTCACTTCGCCTAAAATATATGATTGGGTCTATGAAACCATGCTGCGGTTACGGCTGAACCTTGTCATTCCGGCTTCTTTTAATGACATCATGAACCCGGACGAAGCCAGGGCCATCGAGATGGCAGATCGCCGTGGAATTTTTATCTCCATGCACCATATCGAGCCTGTAGGGGTGAGCGGATATGCGTTTTCAAATTACTGGCGTTTTCGCGGGGGCAGTGAATTTTCTATTGTCAAATATCCTGAACGTTTTGACGAAATCTGGACTTTTTATGCCAAGCTCTGGTCGCGTTATGACAATGTGGTCTGGCAACTCGGACTGCGCGGTATCGCTGACCGTCCGGTATGGGCGTCTGACCCTCAAGTGCCAAAATCCGATGCGGCACGGGGCAAACTGATCTCGAATGCCATTCAACAGCAAATGGAGATCGTCAATCAGGTCGAAACCCGGGAACCTGTCTATGCCACCACTACCTTGTGGATGGAAGGCGCACGACTGCATGAAAAAGGAACTCTGGACTTTCCCGATAATGTGGCTGTCATTTTTGCCGATAACAGTCCGGGCTGGGCCATGCAGGAAGATTTTTACACCGTTGAACGACAGCCGAATCGTGATTACGGTTATTATTATCACCACGCTCTCTGGGGAGTGGGACCGCATCTGGTGCAAGGCGTGTCACCTCAAAAAGCCTATAGCATTGCCGCCGAAGCGGTGGAACGGCAGACAAATTATTATGCTATTCTCAATGTCTCAAATATTCGCCAGTTTGTGTTGGGTTTGCAGGCGGCTGCGCACTTTATGAATGATTTCGACCAGTTTGATCCGGACGAGTATCTCGATGCCTGGTGCCAACGTCATTTTGGTTATATGGCTGAACAGGCCGTGGCTTCTTATCGGGCCTTTTTCGACAGTTACGTGACCCGGAAACACTCTTTTCACTCTGAAATGGGTGGGGTCAAAGAGCTGCCGGTCCTGCTGGATGGCCAGACCTTGCACCGGGGTGAACGCATTTTTTCCAAATTGTGGACCCATGTGCTGCTCGACGATCCGGCGCATGAACTGGATACCGATGAGGAACTCGGGGCGAGCCTGAGCGAGGTGCAGGAGCAGATCGCCGGACTGGAAAAGGCAGGTACGCTGGGCAAGATTGTCCGACAGAACCTGAGCGGCGATGCCAAAATGTTCTATGAGGAAAATTTTATAGCGCAATGGAATATTCTCATGGGACTTGAACAGTGGCTCGAGGCCGGAATCCTGGCGACACAGGCATTTAAAGAGAAGAATCGTCAGGAATTAATGGCTCAGGTCGATAATGCCATGAAAGCCTTTGAAATGATACGCCAAGGACAAGAATTGACCTCACGCGGTAAATGGCAGGGATGGTATCGGGGTGATCGCAAAATGAATCTCGACCGCGCCGGGCATATCACTGCAGAACTGGATAGGGCGTTGAAACAATAGGGTGAACAAATGCGCCTCAAAAACAAGATCGCCCTGGTCACCGGCGGCGCCCGGGGGATCGGTTATGCGATTGTTGAGAACTTTGTAGGACAAGGAGCAAAGGTCATCGTTGCCGACAAATGCGAATGCTATGGTCAGGCGATGAAACAGACATTTGGCTCTCAAGTTCTACCCCTGACCCTCGATGTCACGGATGAGCACGACCTCGATAATCTTTTCGAGGATATTCGGCAAAAATGGGGGAAATTGCATATATTGATCAGCAATGCCGGTGAACCGTTCAAGTTTACCCTCGAGACGACCGATCATGCCAAATGGACCGAATGCATGGATCTCAATCTCAAGGCTACCTGGTGCCTGGTCAAAAGGGCCAAACCTCTGATGCAAAAAGCGGGTTCGGGCAGTATCGTTACGATCGCCTCCAAGCATGCGTTTCGCAGTACCCGGGCATCCTTTCCCTATTCGGTCGCCAAAGGCGGATTGCTCGCTCTGACCAAGAGCATGGCGGTTGAACTGGCAGGAGAGGGCATACGCGCCAATGCGATCATCCCCGGCATGATCGAGTCGGTACGCACAGAACCCCATTTCAATTCCTTTGCTAATCCTGAACAGGCCAGAAAAAAAGTCATTTCAACCTATCCGCTCGGACGTCTTGGGCAACCCCGGGATATCGCTCAGGCCGCGCTTTTTCTCGCCTCTGACGAGTCGGAATGGGTCACGGGCACCGAGCTTCTTGTAGATGGCGGTCAGGATGCCATGCAAATGGATTTGTCGGATCTGTAATAAACCACAAAGACTTTTTCAACCAGCGTTAGGACATTATGGAAACGCTTGCACTGTTCGATTATACTGCGATTGTGATTTATCTCGCCCTGATGGCAGGGATTGGGATTTTTTTTGGTTGGTTTATCAAAGATATCAAAGACTATTTCAAAGGGGGCAGTACTATTCCCTGGCCTGTGGCGGGGGTCAGCAATTTTATGACCCTGTTCAGCACCTCGGTATTTGTGGCCTATGCCGGCATTGCCTACGAACACGGCCTGGTTTCCGTCATGGTCATATGGTGCACTGTACCTTCGTCCCTCCTGGCTGCTTTTGTTTTTTCCAAAATCTGGCGACGGTCAGGCATCATGTCACCGGTGGAATTTCTGGAAACCCGGTTCAACTCTTCGGTTCGGCAAATCCTGTCGTGGGGAGGAATTTTATTCCGAATTCTCGATAATATGGTACGGCTCTATGCCATCGGCATCTTTCTCACCGCAGCGACACCTATCAGTCTCGAGACCGCGATTTTGGTCGCTGGTCTGCTTATCCTCGCCTATATGGTGATCGGAGGATTGTGGGCTGTGGTCGTGCTCGATGCTGTGCAGTTTGTCGTATTGATTCTCACCACCCTGATTCTGGTTCCCCTGTCCATTCAGGCTGTGGGGGGATTTAGCTCTATGGCTGAACAGATTCCGGATCATTTTGATCTTTTCAATGGCCCAAAGGGCGCGCCGCTGTTTCTCATTGTCTATTACCTCATGTTCACGCTGAAATGGAATGGCAACTGGGCTTTCATTCAACGGTTCTACAGCGTCAGAGACGAAAAAGAATCCCGCAAACTGGGACTCCTGACAGCCGGACTCTTTATGGTCTTTCCGGCCATTTTTCTGATCCCTTCGATGGCAGCCAGGGTCTTGATACCGGATCTGCCAGATAAAGAAATGGCCTATGTGGCCATGTCCGTGAAATTATTGCCGCCCGGCATCATGGGGCTCATGCTGGCATCCATGTTTTCAGCAACCATGTCATCCCTGAATTCGGAATACAATGTCATGGCCAGTGTCCTGACCCGCGATGTCTATAACCGGCTCATCAATCCCGATGCGTCTGACAAGCAGCTCATGTGGGTGGCGCGAATATCCACCCTGATCGTTGGGATCTTGATTATGATAGGAGCACTTTTTGTCGGAGGATTTGGCGGGGCATTTGAAGCCAATAAATTGTTCACCGGACTCTTTGCCATTCCCATGGTCGTGCCGCTAGTGTTCGGCGTCATCCTCAGAAAAGCCAAACCCATGGGCGCCATCATGACACTGGTGGTGGGGATTATTATCGGATTGATCCTCAATGCTCATCCGGAAATCTCGTGGGAATTAGGCACCTTGATCGAAATCGTCGTCTGCGTGGCCATTATGATCTTGTCCGGATTCTTGCCGGCAAAGAATCCGGCTTATCAACAGCGAGTCGATGAATTTTTTGCCAGAATATCCCGGCCCCTGGATGAATCGGAAAAACCGAATCCCAAGCCGGCGTTTAAAAAAGCACTCTATTTTTTGTTTGCCATCGCCATCGCTTGTGCCGGACTGTTGTTCGTCTTTATGGCCATTCCATCACTAAGCATGGCCAGTGGAATCGTAGCCATGATTTCAGGATTCATTTGTTTGCTTTTGGCCACCTATTTGTTCACTCGCGGACGCAAGATCAGGAGCAAAGAGTTTGAACAGATGAAACAGGTATCCTGAGATTTAACTTTTTGATTTCGTAACCCACGGAGTAATTTAGACTATGACGCCCTTTATTCACGACGATTTTCTTCTCAACAGCGATACGGCCAAAAACCTCTATCATGACATTGCCAAAGATTTACCCATCGTGGATTATCACAACCACCTGAATCCGCAAGATCTCGCACGTAATCGTCAGTTTGACAATATCGCCCAATTGTGGGTTATCAGCGATCCTTATAAACACCGGGCCATGCGAATCAACGGCATCCCCGAACGGCTGATCACCGGCAACGCCACAGACAAAGAAAAATTCTCCGCCTGGGCCGAGACCGTGCCCTATACCATGGGCAATCCGTTGTTCCAGTGGAGCGCTCTGGAGCTGAAACGCGTATTCGATATCGATAAACTGCTCTGCAAAGAAACTGCCGGCGAAATCTGGAATCAATGTAATGAAAAGCTAGAGCAGGAAAATTTCAGAGCCGCCTGTTTGCTAAAATCGTTCAACACTGAATTGGTCTGTACATCAGATGACCTGCTGGATGATTTTCAGGTTCATCAGAAAGCCACAGAAAAAGCGTATGGATTCAAAGTGCTGCCGTCGTTGCGGGGCGATTCTGCCGTGGCCTTTGAGACGTCCTGCTTTTATGCCTGGCTGGATACCCTGCAGCAGCAAACCGGCAAACATATAGAGTCTCTTGATGACTTTACCGGCGCTTTGTTCGAGCGACTCGACATTTTACAAAAGAGTGGCTGCCTGGCCGCAGATCATGCCCTGGATAACGGGTGTATGATCGGGAATGGAGATAAATCCAAGGCCAATCGCTTGTTTGAAAGCGTTTTGGCACGGCAACCTTTGGACTCTTTTGACCAATCCGTGTTAAAATCTTTTCTGCTCCACGCATTAGGCAAGGAATATGGCCAAAGAGGCTGGTGGATGCTCCTGCATATCGGCGCACAGCGGTATACCAGTACCCGATTGAGAACTCTTGCGGGTCCGGCCGGAGGATTTGCCGGTATGGGTCGTGCCTGCGGTATCGATGACCTGTGTATGTTTCTCGATGCTTTGGAAAAAGAACAGAGTCTGCCCAGGACCATTCTGTTCAATCTCAACCCGATTGACAATGCCGCGTTTGCCACACTCACAGGCTCCTTTGCAGAGGATGGTCTGGCCGGAAAAATCCAGTTCGGTCCGCCCTGGTGGTATAACGACCACCGGCATGGCATCGAAGAACAGTTGAATGCCCTGTCCAGCTATGGGCTTTTGGCGCATTTTATCGGCATGACCACAGATTCGCGCAGTATTCTGTCGTTTTCACGGCACGAATATTTTCGCCGTATTTTGTGCAATCTGCTGGGTGTATGGATCGATGCCGGAGAAATTCCAAATGATTTTCTTTGGCTGAAAGAGATTATAAAAAAGATATGCTATTTGAACGCAAAACAAGCCATGAGTTAAACGTGAGGAAACTATGACCGTCGCAGTATTAACCGGAGCCGGAGGCACACTCGCTTCTGAAATGGCCTGCCATCTGGCCGGTAAGGGGGTATACGTCGCTCTGATGGACCTCCGCAAAGAGAATGTAACAAAGGTGGAACAAGAGATAAAAACCCAAAATGGCAAGGTTATGGCCTTTGCGGCGGATGTGACATCATTGGAAGAGGTTACCGCTGTTCGCGATAAAATCATCGAGAAATGGGGTCCCGCTTCGATTCTCATCAATGCAGCTGGTGGCAATCAGATGGATGCATTGACGAACATCAATGAATTCGATCCGAAAGAACTCGAGGAGGATCCGGGTGAGCTTCGCGGTTTTTTCAATCTCGATATGGACCGCTATCTGGATGTGGTCAAAGTCAATTCCATGGGAACGGTGATTCCCTGCCAGGTGTTTGCACGGGACATGGCCAAAAACGGTGGCGGATCGATCATCAATTTCGCCTCCATGAACAGCTATCGTCCGCTTTCACGCGTGGCCGCTTATGCCATGGCCAAAGCCGGCATTTCGACCTTTACCCAGTGGCTCGCCAATTATCTGGCGCCGGCCAATATCCGCGTCAATGCCATTGCGCCGGGATTCTTTCTCAACGAGCGCAGCCGCACCCTCCTGACCACGCCGGAAGGCGGCTTTACGCCCCGTGGCAAAAGTATCATGCGCCAGACCCCGCTCAAGCGCTTTGGCGAAGCCTCTGATCTCATCGGCACCATGAACTGGCTCATCGACGACCAGGCTTCGGGCTTTGTCACCGGCATTACTATCCCCGTAGACGGGGGATTTCTCTCCTGTTCGGGAGTCTAGTGTTTGTAGTGCTGCCTTTAGGCAGGGTGAATGAAGAATTGTGAATTTAGAATAAGAGTAACTGGCACGGCGGCCCATGCCCCATACCCTATGCTCTTTGCGCTATGCCCTATGCTCTATGCGCTATGACGTACAAAAGAGTGGTTTACTATTTCAATGATTTGGAGAAGAAATGAGTATCGACGATTATAAAAAAGAAGTCAGCATGATGAAGCTGGAGCGGCTCATCGAAGAGCGCGAGAAAATCAGCGATGCCACCTTTCCGGTTCCGGATAAAGAGGTGCTCTCGCGATTCGAACAGCTCTATACCGGTGCAGTCAATGATGTGTTGCGCGAATTTTGTTTTATGGACCAGGCCTTGCCCTATCATATCAAGCCTTTACGCGAATACCGCACCATTGCCGGATTTGCATTTACAGTCAAGAGCCAGCCCAGTGCCCTGGTGCGCGGGGAAATGGATTTTCGCGCCCAAATGCTCGATAAGATGCACGAGGATGCCTTTGTGGTATGGGATACCAGCCACGATGAAAAAGCCACTCTGTGGGGCGGCGTCATGACCGCAACAGCCAAACGCATTGGCGTCAAGGCTTCCTGTGTCGATGGCGGCATTCGCGATACCCATCAGATCCTGGAAGCGGATTTTCCGGTGTTTTACAAATACCGTATTTCCAACGGCAGCCTGGGACGCTGTCTGATCACCCATTTCCAGATTCCCCTGGAAATCGGCGGTGTCACCATTAAACCGGGGGATGTGATTCTGGGGGACGTGGACGGCGTTTTGGTGGTCCCCCGGGACTCGGCCTGGGATGTGCTGGTGCGCGCCGAAGAGATCAAGGCCAACGAAAAAAAGATCTTTGGCTGGGTCAAGGACGGTGACTCGGTCAAAGAGATCACAGATAAAGGCGGCTATTTTTAACTTTGATTTGGAGATTTCATGAAACTTGCAATGCTTCTGCCGCCCAAATTCGATGAACGCAAATGGACGCTTGCGCGCCAGGTGGGTGTGAATTATGCGATCACCAAGGCCATGCCTGGCTTGTCCGGCCGCAATGCCCCCTATGATGTCGAGGCGTTAAAGGCGATCAGGGATGATTTCAAAGAGGCCGGATTTACCTTGTATGGCCTGGAAGGCGACCAGTTTGACATATCGCCGATCAAACTGGGGTTGAGTGGCCGGGATGAACTGATCGAGAAATACCATCAGATGATCCGCAATATGGCGCAGCTGGATATACCGCTATTGTGCTACAATTTCATGGCCTCAGTAGGCTGGTATCGTTCCCGCATCGATATTCCGGAACGGGGCGGTGCTATTACCAGCGAGTTCGATCTGGAGGCGATCAAAGACATACGGGTGCCCGAGGAACAGCGCATCAGTGAAGAAAAACTCTGGGAAAACCTCTATTATTTTCTCGATGCCATCGTACCCGTGGCCGAACAGGAGGGCATACAGCTGGCCCTGCATCCCGATGACCCGCCCATCAGTCCGTTTATGGGCGTGGGACGCATATTGACCAGTGCTGCGAACTTTGATAAAGTGTTCGATCGCTATCCCTCAGACATGAACGGTGTCGCCTTTTGTCAGGCAACATTCAAGACGATGGGAGAAGACCTAAAAGCGGTCTCAGCGGACTGGCTGAAACGCAAACGCATATTTTTCGCCCATTTGCGTGATGTCAAAGGCGACAAGAACAAATTCAGAGAAACCTTTCATGATAATGGTCCAACTCCCATGGTCGAAATGCTGCAGCACTATCATGAGCATGGATTCAATGGACCCATCCGTCTGGATCACGCGCCGAGTATGTATGGCGAGATTCAAAAAGATTTTTCAGGCGGCATTTCTGTGGGGTACGAGATCCTGGGCAAGCTGTTTGCCGTGGGGTATTTGAAAGGGATTTGTGAGGCTTTGGATATCCCTTTAGAGTAGCACAATATTGTGCTAAAAATCGTTATTAAAAATGGTTACCAGAGGTTTGATGCGCTATTTCTTTTTGGTTGTGAGTATATCGGCTATTCTTTTGCAATCTGTCCGGGCAGATGTGAATCCGGACCTCATCCTGGGATATAAAATCATCGATAATGATACCCTGAACGTGCGCATTTTTAATCCTCCGGGATTGCACCCGGGAGAAAAGAGACCGGCAATTGTTTTTTTCTATGGCGGTGGCTGGAACAATGCGCATCCCAAGCAATTTTATCCGCATAGCGAGTATCTGGCTTCCAGAGGCCTGGTTGCCATTTGTGCTGATTACCGCACAAAGAGCACACACAACACCTCACCCATCGAGTGTGTAAAAGACGGCAAATCAGCCATCCGTTGGGTTCGAAGACATGCCAAAGAATTGGGAATCGATCCCGACAAACTCGTTGCGGGTGGGGGCTCGGCCGGAGCTCATGTGGCCGCAGCGACGGCGACGCTCAGCGCCTTTAATGAAGCTGGGGAGGATACGACGATCAGTGCCAGACCCAATGCTTTGGTCTTGTTCAATCCCGTCCTCGATACCGGACCGGAAGGATATGGATACAGCCGCGTCAAGAATTATTGGCAGGATTTTTCGCCGGCACATCATATCGATCAGCATACTCCACCCTGCATCATCTTGCTCGGAACCAACGACCATGTCGTTCCTGTTGCCACTGCAGAGAGATTCAAAACATCGATGGAAACAGCAGGTGGCCGTTGTGATCTGGTTTGCTATGATGGATTGGGACACGGGTTTTACCTCAAAGAAAAATATTTTGAGACTTTGACTGCGGTCGACCGGTTTCTTGCCTCGTTTGGATATCTCAGGGGTGAACCGACCTTAAAAAAGGACAGTATCAAAAGTGAATATTTAACCAAATAGAGGATCATCATGAAGAAAATAATCATTCTGTTGTTTTTCTTTCTGGCTGCGTCTGTTTTAGCTCAGGATAGCATTGATTTTCCACAGCTGGGTAAGGTTCAGCCCACGCACGCAAAAGACATTAATGCGTCCAACTGGTCCGTGGGTGCCGAAACCATGGATCGCGACTATACCATTTATGAAAACTGGAAAGAATATCTCGGTCCCCTGGGCATCAAAAAAGCGCGGTTGCAGGCCGGCTGGGCCAAGACCGAGCAGGAAAAAGGGGTTTACCATTTTGACTGGCTGGATGACAGTGTCTTTGATATGGACCAGCAGGGCGTAGAACCCTGGATGTGCCTGTGCTATGGCAATCCGCTTTATTCGCCCAGCGGTATCCGTCTGGGCGCGGCATTGCCCACAGATGAAGTCACTCTGGAGGCCTGGGAACGATGGGTGCGTCTGGTGGTGGTGCGCTACAAAGATATCATCGACGAGTGGGAAGTTTGGAACGAACCCAACAACAAGAAAAATCCGCCCGAGGTGTATGCGGATCTCCTGATCCGCACTGCCGAGGTTATCCTGGAAATCCAGCCTGATGCCAAAATCCTGGCCATGTCTTTGGCCGGTGTGGGTACCAACTGGCCGGAACAGGTCTTGCAAACGGTTCAGGTACGAGGAAAACTGCATCTGATCGATCAAATCACGTATCATCCCTACAAGTATAATCCCGATGAAAGCTATGATCAAGTAGCAGAGCTGCGGGCCATGATCGGCAAATATGCAGATCATATCATCATCCGACAGGGCGAAAACGGTGCCCCGACCTCGCGAAGAAATTCAAAGGCCTTGCGCGATCACGACTGGACAGAACTTTCCCAGGCAAAATGGGCTCTGCGCCGCATGCTCGGTGATCTGGGTCGTGACATTCCGACATCTTATTTTTCCATCATGGATATGAAATATCCCGATGAGATGAATGTCAAAGGCTTGCTCAAATCCCGCGAAGACCAGACTGTGGAATACCGCAGGCCATCCTATTTTGCTGTGCAGGCCCTGGCCGCTATTTTCGATACTACTCTGGACCGGATTCCCCGCTATGCGTTTTCAGGCAATGCGGAACGCTCCCTGTCGCTGTTTGGATACGAGAACCAGTTTTCAGGCCATCAGATCGTGACCGTATGGTTCGATGACCAGATTCCTTCCGATTCCAATGCCAAAACCCGGGTTAATTTTACCTTTTTTGCCGGTCAGTTTCAGGATCCGGTGTTGGTGGATTTGCGAACCGCCACAGTCTATGAGATTCCGGATAAAAACTGGTCGCAAAACGGCCTAGTGTACGAATTCAAGAATATCCCGGTCTATGATTCCCCTGTCCTGATAGCGGACAAGAGTCTGGTATTGATCCGGGAGTCTCGATAATAACGTCCACGAATTACACGACCTAGCACAAATATCTCGTTCCCAGCCTCCAGGCTGGGAACGGGCATTCCGGCTCTGCCGTCAGTTGATTTTCGAAAGTTAATCGACATAAAACAAGGATCACCCGATGAAAAGGCTACTTGCCTTTATATTACTGTTTTTTTCAATCTCCAACTCCCAACCCCTCGAATCCATCTCTTTTCCGGTTCTTGGCAAGGTTGAGCCCCAGCATGCCCGAGACATACGATCCTCGAACTGGTCTGTCGGCGCCGAGACCATGGACCGGGATTATACCCTTTATGCCAACTGGAAACAGTATCTGGGGCCACTGGGAATCAAAAAAGCCCGTATTCAGGCCGGATGGGCCAGAACTGAAAAAGAAAAATCAGTATACCATTTTGGCTGGCTGGATAACATTGTCTTTGATATGCAGCAACAGGGTGTCGAACCGTGGATGTGTTTGTGCTATGGCAATTTCTTATATTCACCGAGCGGAATCGAGGTGGGATCTGCCCTACCCAGAGAACAGAGTGCACTGGAGGCCTGGGAAGCCTGGGTGCGACAGGTCGTGGTGCGCTATGGAGAGGTGATCGATGAATGGGAAGTATGGAACGAGCCAAACAATCACAAAGAGAATACACCGCAAGTCTATGCCGATTTTTTGATGCGAACGGCAACCGCGGTTCGGGATGTGCAGCCCAATGCCATTATAATAGCCTTCGGATTGGGTAGATTCGATATTTCGTGGATTGAAGAGGTTCTTAAAATAGTCAAGCAGGCCGGGAAATTATATCTGATCGATGAGGTGACCTATCATCCGTACAAGTACAATCCAGATGAAAGTTACCCCCAGGTGGCGGCCCTGCGACAGGCAATCGCCAGATATTCAGATCGTATCACCATTCGCCAGGGTGAATGTGGCGCGCCATCCACGCGGCTGCATACACGCGCATCTCTGGCCAATCATGATTGGTCCGAGAACTCGCAATCCAAGTGGGCATTGCGGCGGTTGCTGGGCGATCTGGGGCGCGATATCCCTTCTTCGATTTTTGCCATGATGGACATGAAATATCCGGCAGGAATGAATATCAAGGGACTGCTCAAATCGCGGGATGACCAGACTGTAGAGTATGCCAAACCTGCCTATGTTGCGGTCCAGGCCCTGGCCTCGATTTTCGATCATACGCTTGAACGAATTCCCGGTTATGCTTTCAACTCTGATAACAAACGCTCATTGTCCTTGTTTGGTTATGAAAATCGGTATTCAGGGTTACAGGGAGTAACTGTCTGGTTCGATGATCTGATCCCTTCTGATACCAATGAAATGACCAAAGTAGATTTTACCTTTTACGCCGGAATATTCGAAAAACCGATTTTGGTGGATTTGCGCCAGGCTAGGGTATATGATATCCCGGATAGAAATTGGTCACAAAACGGCACGGTTTATGAATTTACCGATATCCCTGTATATGATTCGCCGGTGCTGATCGCGGATAAGAGTTTGATTTTGATCCGGGATTCTCGTTGAAGAAAAGATAAAAAATCCACGAATTACACGACTGCACACGAATAATAATTAACTGCCAAATGCAAATGTTAATAATCACTATTCGTGCTAATTCGTGTAATTCGTGGATCGTGTACTGCTTTTTCTCTGATTGAAAGGAACAAAAAATGAAATGGCTAAATACTATTTTAATGATCGTACTCTTGATTTCCATAACACAGTCCCAAACCCTCGAATCTGTCTCTTTTCCCTTTCTCGGCCAGGTGCAGTCCCGGCATGCCAACGAGATCCAGGCTTCGCCCTGGTCTGTGGGTGCCGAGACCATGGGACGCGATTACCTGGTCTATGCCAACTGGAAAGAGCACCTGGGTCCCCTGGGTGCCAAAAAAGCACGCATCCAGTCCGGCTGGGCCAAGACCGAAAAAGAACAGGGAGTGTATAACTGGGCCTGGATGGACGAGATTGTTTTCGATATGCATGCCCAGGGTGTGGAACCCTGGATCGATTTATGCTATGGCAATCCTGTCTATCCCGGGGGCGGCGGAATCACTTTGAGAAACAAAGAATTACCCGACTCTGCGCAAGCTCTGGAAGGATGGGTACGCTATGTCAAAGCCATTGTCGCGCGCTATAAAAATGTGGTGGACGAGTGGGAAGTCTGGAATGAACCCAACTATCGCATCGATGATAAAGTCTATGCCAATTTTCTGGTCCTCACTGCTGAAACAGTAAAGTCAGTGCAACCTGACGCAAAGATTCTAGGCTTTGCTCTGGGCAGCCATGTGGATTACAAATACGCGGATAAAGTGCTTGGCCATATCGCGAAACAGGGCAAGATTCACCTTATCGATCAGATCACCCACCATCGCCATCGTCCCATTCCCGAGGAAAATGCGCACGAGATCGAGCTGGAGCGTGTCCTGGACACCTATGGCGAACACCTGATCGCCCGGCAGGGAGAAGCCGGATGTCCCTCTGAATACAGCGAGGCCTTTGCCATGAGCGGCATGGAATGGTCAGAGCTCACCCAGTCCAAACACATCCTGCGTCGCATGATGACCGACTGGGGACGCGGTAAAGAGAGCTGTATCTTTTTGATTATCGATGCCAAATATATGCGGGATGGTAATGTGATATGGAACCGCAAGGGACTGATCAGAGCCACCGAAGACAAAAAAGTCGATTATCTCAAACCGGCTTATCATGCCATGCAGCACGTCACTTCACTATTCGACAGCAGTCTGAAAACAATCGATGGTTACGCTTTTAGCACTGAAAATGATCGTCCGCTCTCACTGTATGGTGTGGAGAATATTTATACCGGCAAGCAGCTGGTGTCGATCTGGTTCGATGACCAGAACCCGGCAGAGACAAATCATTTTAAAAAACTGGATTTTACTTTTTATTCAGGCTCTTTTTCTGATCCGGTCTATGTGGATCTGAGAACCGGAGAGGTATACGAGATCCCGGAACGGAATTGGTCCAGGCAAGGATCGGTATACACGTTCCAGAGTATCCCGGTATATGATTCACCTGTTCTGATTGCAGACAAGAGTCTGGTATTGATCCTGGACTAGTCCACAAATTACACGAATTAGCACGAATAAAAATACTTTTCATTTGCATTTAATCAGTTATTTGAATTCGTTTGCATTCGAGCAATTCATGGACCGTTTTTTCTCTGATTGAAAGGAACAAAAGATGAAATGGCTAAATGCTCTTTTAATGATCATACTCTTGATTTCCATATCACATTCTCAAACAATGGAATCCGTCTCTTTTCCCTTTCTCGGCCAGGTGCAGTCCCGCCATGCCAAAGACATTCAGTCCTCCGACTGGTCCGTGGGTGCCGAGACTATGGATCGGGGATTTACAATCTATGATAACTGGAAATCTTATCTTGGACCTCTGGGGTGTAAAAAAGCACGGCTGCAATCGGGCTGGGCAAAATCCGAACCCAGGCCCGGTGTCTATGATTTCAGCTGGATGGATCCTGTTGTGGCAGATATGGTCGATCAGGGTGTGGAGCCATGGATGTGTCTGTGTTACGGCAATCCGGTTTATGAACAGGGTGGAACACCCTATCCGGGTTCTGATTTGCCCCTGTCGGATGAGGCCAAAGCGGCCTGGCTTGACTATGTCCGCCAGGTCGTGGTGCGTTATCGCCATGCCATCGATGAATGGGAAATCTGGAACGAACCCAATCACAACCGGCATAGGATCCCCGCTCTAGAATATGCTGAATTTCTTCTGGAAACTGCCCGAACCATCCGTTCTTTGCAGCCTGACGCCAAAATTCTTGGATTGTCATTATGCTTTATGGGTACGGAAATAACCATGACCTGGATTCATGATGTCATGGGCTATCTGAAAAATCAGGATGCTCTGCATTATGTAGACGAAATCACCTACCATCCTTATAGTAACAATCCCGATGCCAACTATCATATTGTTAACGACTATAAAGAGCTGTTCGCCGGGTATGCCCCGCACATCCGGCTGCGGCAGGGCGAAAATGGATGCCCGTCTGAAAAGAGCACCAAAGCGCTCGGTAACTATGATTGGACAGAGCTGACACAGTCCAAATGGGCTTTGCGCCGCATGCTGGGGGATCTGGGACGGGATATCGAGTCCTCTTATTTTGCCATCATGGATATGAATTACCGAGATGGTATCAATCGAAAAGGTCTCTTGCGGGCCACCGAAGAGCAAACCGTAGAAAAAGCAAAACCAGTGTATCATGCCGTGCAACATCTCACCGCTATTTTCGATAGCCGGCTGCAACGGATAGAATATTCCTGCAAGACCGATCTCAAAGACTCTTATTCATTATTCGCGTACCAGGATCGTGCTTCGGGGAAACAGCTTGTGACAGTATGGCTGGATGGACATACTCCCTCTAATGACAATAAACCGATCAAATCGGACTTTACCTTTTATGACAGTGATATGTCCGATCCCGTTTGGGTCGACATGAGAACCGGCGAGGTATTTGAGATACCCGCGAAAAATGGGTCGAAAAAAGGATCTGTCTATTCATTCCAGGATATCCCGGTATATGATTCACCCGTTCTGATTGCGGACAAGAGTCTGGTGCTGATCCAGGATTCTCGTTGAGAGAAAGACAAAAATATCCACGAATTACACGAATTAGCACGAACAAAGATAGTTTTCATTTGCATTTAATCAGTTATTTGAATTCGTGTGCATTCATGTAATTCGTGGACCGCTTTTTCTCTGATCGAATCTAAAAAAAAGGAAATACCATGTCAAAACCCAAAATACTCTTTGCCTGTACCATCGCCGATGTGGATGCCAAAGCGCGCATGGCAAACTATGCAGACATTATCGAGATGGACAAGGACCCGGAGGCGATCTTGCAACATATCCCGGGCAAGACCGGATTGATTGTCCCCTATACCCCTGACAAGCTGGTGACCCGTGAGGTCATTGACAGGGGAACGGATTTGCAGTTGATCGGCACCACCTATGGCGGCGTGCGCCAGAATGTGGATGAAGAGTATGCCCTGGAAAAGGGTCTGACCGTCATCCATACCGGGCCCTCGCGGCAACGGCCTATGGCCGAATATACCCTGGCTCTGGTGCTCTCTTCTCTGTTACAGATCCACAACTATCATCACGACATGCGCAGTGGTGACGCCTGGCCGCGATTCAAATATCCGCGCACCCGCATCCTGCACCAGCGTCCTGTTGGGATTATCGGTATGGGGATGATCGGACAAGCCATCGCCGACCTGTTCAAATGCTTTACCTCTGACATTCGGGTCTATTCCAGGCATTTGTCAGATGCTGATGCAAACGCACAGGGCCTGCAAAAGTTGCCGCTCGACGAGATTTTTCACCAGTGCGAGGTGATCATCCTGGCTGGCGGATACACCCCGGAAACGCATCATATGATCAAAAAATCCCATTTTGATGCCATGCAGGAAAACGCCCTTTTTGTCAATATCGCCCGCGGTCAGATGGTGGACGAACAGGCCATGATCGAGGCGGTGCGGAACAAGCCGATCTATCTGGCCCTGGATGTTTTCGAGACCGAACCTTTGGCAGCTGACAGTCCGCTCAGAAACAGCGATCGCGTCTTGATCACTCCCCATCGTGCCAACAATGCCATCGAATTCGAACAGCGCTGGCAATGCCTGGCCGAAGAAATCGAGCGATTTTTCACCGGCAAAACGCCGGAATCAGCCCTGAGCCCTGACCGGGCCAAAGTGATGAGCAGTTCATGAGGCGTGATATGAGAACCATCGTCATTGTATTGTCTCTTTATTTTCTTTATTGTTCTGAATCGAATCAGCTGACAGTAAAGGTGACCAATCCTGCCGATATCCGGCGTGCTCATGAAACCACCTGGCAAGAGGTTCTTGAAAATTGGCGAGCCAGATTCGATCACCCTCTGGAAATTTTATTTGAAAAATAACGATGGAGAAAAGGATGCGATTTTGGATATCTGTTTTATCGATACTCTTTACGGTTTTCACAGGATGTGAGCTACCTCAGAAATTGACGGTCGATCCGGAACCCGTGTCAGTCGCTGTTCGTGTAGCCGATCATTTTATCACCTCCAGAACCCCCAAGCTCTATTACGCCGATCTGCTGACGTTTTATGGGCTGCTTCGTGTAGCAGAAACCACTGGCGACAAAGATTATGAAGGCTATGTCGATAAATATATCCGGTTGTTCAATCAGACCGGACCGACAGATCCCATTACCTTTCGTAACTATGAGATGGGCGGCATTGCCGGGGCTTATCGGTTCATACAGGGCAAGTATCCGGATGATCCGGATCTGTTCCCCAAACATGTCGATCTGCTCATCAACGACCATCCCCGCGATGATATGGGGGTGTTTTGCCATCCCCGCCAGGAAGGCGGCAAGATCTGGGTCGATTGTTTGTATGCCGTAAATCCGTTTTTGTCTATGGCTGCGGTGGTGCTCGATCGCCCCGAACTGCACAAAGAATCCATCGCCCAATACAAGGACATGGAAGCTCAACTCTATAATCCGGAGTTGAAACTCTTTCACCAAGTCAAGAATTTCGGTCCCGAGGGTTGCACCTCGGATGATACCTGGGGACGTGGCAATGGCTGGGCGCTGATCGGACTGGCAGAGCTGATAAAGTATTTACCCGATGGGCACCCCCAAAAAAATGTTATGATCGATAAACTGCAAATTATTATGAACGCGCTGGTTACCTTGCAGGCCGAAAGCGGCATGTGGCGGCAAAATCTGATTACACCGACATCATATGAAGAAACATCCGGTACCGGACTCATCTTGTACGCCATGGTTATGGGAATCAATGAAGGCTGGCTTTCGGAGGATTACCTCCCGGTAGCCGTCAACGCATGGAACGGGCTGGCACAACAGGTCGATGAAAAGGGTGCAGTGCACAATACCTGTGTGGGCACCCGGGCGGTTTGCGACAGCGGGGTGGATTATTTTCTCAACCGCCCGACAAAGGTCGATGATCCGCATGCATTCGGACCGGTGTTGCTGGCGGCCGTGGAAATGGCCCGACTCGAGTGAGTCGCGCTGTCGAGCGATTCATTCAACGCAGAGGTTGCGCAGAGAGAGAGAACGAGGATAAAAATTATCACTTGAAAAGGGGTGTTAGAATTCCAGTTCTTTATCTTTTCTCTGCGGTTCTCTCTTTTTTTTCTCATGCTTTTCTCTGCGTTAAAGAAAATCTTAAAAAAAGATAAAGGAGAAAAAGTTGTGAAAAATATAAAAATGTTCATCTCTGGATGGATGATCATAACCGTTACCTGGGTTTGTTTGGTGCCTCATTCACTTTATGGTCAGGAAAAAAATTGGCGAGAGAATCTGCCGTTCGAGATGCCGGACCTGCAGCCCCCCGATTTTCCGGATCAGACCTTTGATATCCGGGATTTTGGCGCAGTTCCTGATGACAAGACTGCCAATACCAGGGCATTCAGAGATGCCATCGCACAGTGCATGGAAAAAGGCGGTGGCCGTGTGGTCGTACCTGCAGGAGAATGGCTGACCGGCCCTATTCATCTGGAAAGCCATGTCGACCTGCATGTGACTAAAGACGCAGTCATAAAATTCAGTACCGAATACGACGATTATCTGCCGGTGGTGTTTATCTCGCGCGGCGGGGTGCGGTGTTATACCTATTCGCCTCCTATCTATGCGCGGGACAAGGAAAATATCGCGATTACCGGAAAAGGGATCATCGATGGCCAGGGTCAGGTGTGGTGGCCCTGGAAGAAAAAACAGCCGGGTATGGTCGAGCTGTTCGAGATGATCAAAAAGGATGTCCCTGTCGAGGAACGGGTGTTCGGTACGGTCGAGGACGGTGTTCGGCCTCCGTTCATTCACCCCATCGAGTGCAAAAATGTCCTGATCGAGGGGGTGACCTTTATAGATGGACCCTCGTGGAATGTCCACCCGGTATGGTGTGAGAATGTCATCATACGCGATATCAAGATCGTCGCTCATGGTCCCAATAACGATGGTATCGATCCGGATGGCTGCAAAAATGTGCTCATTGAAAACTGTTATTTGGATGTAGGAGATGACAATATCTGCCTGAAATCGGGTCGGGATGAGGATGCCTGGGCGGTGGGAATTTCTTGTGAAAATGTAGTGGTGAGAAATTGCATTGCCAAAGCCGGCCATGGCGGCATCACCATTGGCAGTGAAATGTCTGCAGGCGTGCGTAATGTGTTTGTCACGGACTGTGATTTTGATGGCACAGATCGCGGCATCCGGCTGAAAACGAGGCTGGGCCGTGGCGGTGTGGTGGAAAATATCTGGATTCAGAATATCACCATGCGCAATATCCGCATGGAAGCCATACGTATGAATATGAATTATAGCGGCGAACCCATTGAACGGGAGATGAATTACTCACAGAAACAGGCTTTGTCTCAAGACGTACCTACGTTCCGTAATATTTATATCAAAAATGTAACCTGTGAAAGCGCAAAAAAAGCCATTGAATTGTATGGCTTGCCACAAAATCCAATTCAGACTGTAGAATTGGAAAATATACACCTCAAGGCTCAAAATAAAGGGACCATCGACCATGTCGAGGGGTTGACGATCAAAGATTTCTCTGTAGAGATTAAAGAATGAAAGGAAAAAAATGAAGCAGATCCTCATTATATTCATCGTGGCTTCCATGGGGTGGAGTCAAACACCGGATGTCTCGTTTCCCCAGTTGGGAAAGATAAAGCCCCGTCACGCCAATGAAATCGAGGGCAATACCTGGTCTGTGGGTGCTGAAACCATGGACCGGGATTATACGATTTATGACCACTGGAATGACTATCTCGGTCCCCTGGGATTCAAACATGCCCGCATTCAGGCCGGCTGGATGAAGACCGAACCTGAAAAAGGAGTGTATGATTTTACCTGGCTGGATGAGATCATTTTCGATATGCACGAACAGGGCGTCAAACCGTGGATGAACCTGGCCTGGAGCAACAAGCACTATGCCGAATGGACCGCCAACAACCGCGGCCGTGTTCCGAAAACCAAGGAGGGTTTGGAAGCCTGGACGCGTTTCGTGCAGGCTCTGGTGGCTCGCTATGGTCATATCATCGACGAGTGGGAAATCTGGAACGAGGCCTCTCCCGGGAAAATCAAAGATCCGGCTGACTATGTCAAATTGGTGCAGGTCACGATACCTGCTATTCGATCCTTACAACCCGATGCTACGATAATGCTTTTTGCATTGGATCATACGAGCGTTAAGAGCATCCGGCCGCAACGAATCCTGAATCATCAGAAAGCACCTTTTCAACACTCTGACGATAGGGAATCGGTCAGCAAGGAGGTTTGGTCGTATTTGCATAATCCCGAGACGTTACAGCGAAACTTAAACTATGTCACCTTTGTTATGGACAGTCTGAAAAGTCTGGGATTACTGGCCCAAATCGATGTCATTTCGTATCATCCCTATGAATATAATCCCGATGATGCCTACCAAAATGTCGCCTGGTTGCGGGAATGGGCTGAGGAATATGCGCCTCATTTGACCCTCTATCAGGGCGAAAATGGCGCTCCATCGGAACGCATCGAAAATCGTGGCCTGCGGGGCTATGAATGGACCGAAACGACCCAGGCCAAATGGGCCCTGCGGCGCTTGCTGGGGGATTTGGGCCG
>CAYNUX010000006.1:7171-28156 GCA_964400115.1 uncultured Cytophagia bacterium | reverse complement strand
GGTAAATTGCTTTTTATTGCTCAATGTATCCGCTTTTGGCCTGAATATCGCCGCCTCAAATCGGCTATTGAAAGCAACGAGTTTGGCGAATTGGTCAATCTGAGTATGCGGCGTATCGCCCCTCCTCCCTCATGGGCTTCATGGTTTACAGAAGCATCCCAGAGCGGTGGAGCTCTGTTTGATTTGCATGTTCATGATGTGGACTTTATTCAATATGTGCTGGGGAAACCCAAAGCACTTTTTTCACAGGGTATATTTAACGAATCCAATGCCATTACCTCTGTATTTACACAGTATCAATTCGATCGTTCTCTGATCTGTTCTGCTGAAGGATCCTGGGCCTATCCCACTGCCTTTAAAATGACTTTTTCGGCCTTGTTTTCCAAAGGTCTGCTGGAATATGACTCCAGTCGCGATCCCTCTTTACTCTTGTGGAAACCCAAACATACCGATCCGCTTAACGTAGAGGTTGAATCCAGTGATGGCTATATCGAGGAATTTAAATATTTTCTCTCTTGTTTGGAAAAAGGAGAGCCTCTAACGGAAATGGAACCCTCAAGTGCCCGTGCCAGCATCGAGCTGGCCTTGGCAGAGATGAAATCCATACAATCGGGAAAGCTCATCGAAATATGAAACCACCCGGGATGCATTTGCCATCCGAATGGATCCAAAAGAGCGTGAGTGTTATTCTGCCGGTGTTCAATCGGCGGCATATGATTCAAAGGGCCATTCGCTCTCTTGTCGATCAAACTTTTCAGGATTGGGAGTTGTGGATCATCGACGATGGCAGCACCGACAATGTGCACGAGGATCTGGTTCCTTTTGTCATGCAAGAACCCCGAGCCCGTTATGTCAAGCAGACCAACCAAAAACTGTCGGCTTGCCGAAATACGGGCATTCTCTGCGCACAGGGACGCTATGTCACATTTTTGGATTCTGATGATGAATACCGCCCGACTCATCTCCAATCACGTATCGAGTATATGGCTGAAAATCCTTCTGTGGATGTGATACACGGTGGAGTCGAATTGCGGGGCCCTGATGAGAGCCATTGGGTTCGAGATGCACGGGATGAAACAAAGATGATTCACTTGTCAGAATGCACGATTGGTGCGACGATTTTTGCCAAAAAACAAGTGTTGCTGACAAGCGGCGGATTCAAGCCGCTCTCATACTCTGCCGAGTCAGAGTATGTGCCGCGATTGGAAGAGCATTTTGACGTGCGCAAAGTCGATTTTCAGACGTATGTCTATTACACCGGACTGCAGGATAGCATCTGTAGCCATCGTCAAGCACAAAATCAATCCTCATAACACTCTAGAGATCTCTATGAGCAGGTTAACCTTTTGCGTATTCCTATGTATAAGTGGATCATTTTTGCTTTTTCAATCGGTTTGTTTCGCTTCCAATCCGTTTTTCTATTATAATCAACGCATTCATTCCGAACTGGATTGGCGTGAGATCCATACTGAACATTTTCGTATTATCTATCATCAGAGGCTTGAACAGGTCGCCAGTGAAGCAGCAAGAGTGGCCGAAGCGAGCTATGAGCCGGTTTGTTCGAATCTCGACCATTTTCCACAGGAAAAAATTCCATTGTATATCACCGATCAGGATGATATCGCCAATGGATTTGCTGTGGCTGACTGGTTTATCGCTGTTTGGGTGCATGTCAATAGCTATCTGGAATGGACCACGGGAACGGATAAATGGCTGCGCAAAGTGATCTCGCATGAACTGGTACACTATGTGCATTTTGACGCGATTCGATCATCTTTGGGATTTTTAGGATTCGGATTGTCAAATACTCCCCTTTGGTTTATAGAAGGGCTCGCTCAATACTATTCAGAGACCTGGAATGTAAAAAGAGGAGATGCACTCTTGCGCACAGCGGTCATCAACGATGACCTCACCACTCAAACCAGACCCTGGCCTGATAACGGTCGTCTCGTCTATGCCCTGGGCAATTCAAGAGTACGCTTTTTGGCCTCTGAATATGGCGACAGTTCGATCGTCAGGATTTTGCAGGAACGGGACAAATTCTTGTTTTTAGAAACCTATAGTTTTGCAAAGAATTTCAATAAAATCAGACCCCTCTCTGAATTCGAACATGAATGGCGTCGACATGTCAACGTCTATTTTAATACCCTTTATGGTCAGAAAGAACAGTATGATGAATTTAGCCAAAGCATCGATGTGCCGGTAAAATATATTTCGACCTTTACTGTATCACCAGACAGCCAGTGGCTGGCCATGGTCGGTCAAGTCAGCTATATGGAACCATTGCAAAAATTGATTCTGGTGCGCAATGACAGCACTCGCCAGCAGCGCGTCTTGGTACACGGCGGTGTGGGGGGTCAGATATCCTTTTCACCGGATAGCAAACACATTGTTTATGATCGTATGACACGGGGACGATTTGGTTCGATTCAACGCGAACTGTTTGTGACCGATCTCAAAGGAAATAGCCGTCATTTGACGCATGATCACACATCTTTGTACCCGGATTGGTCGCCGGATGGCGAGGAAATCATCTATGTCACCGAATCAGATGGAACGGCCAATCTCGCACGTTATGCGTGGCCTGATGGCCCCGCACAGATTTTGACAAAATTCAGCGGTGATATCCAGCTCATGACACCCCGATGGTCGCCTGACGGTGCATCGATCGTTGCTGTCTTGTCGGAACCCTCCGGTCTGCGCAATTTGATACGCATTCAAAAAGACGGATCCTGGCATTATGTCACTGCCGATTCCTTTGATAACCGGCTGCCGGTGTGGTGCCCGGATGGAAAATCCATAGTCTTTACCAGCTTTCGCTCCGGTATTGCCAATCTTTATCGCAAATCTCTGACAACAAACGATTCTTTGATTCTGATGACCGACACGGCAATGGGCATCTCTTCAGTGGCCTGGACCGGCGATTCTCTCTGGGCCGTGGTCAAAGATCGCCGCGAATTCGATACTCTGATAAAAATGAATGCCTCCCGAAGCACTTGTCTGCATCCGATACAGTTGGATTCACAATTTTCAGCCTGGACGTACAAGCGCCCATCTATGGGTCTCCCTCCCTTTGATTCGGATGCCATGGCACCTGTCTCTTATAAAGGGCCTTTTGCGTATCGATCGCTGAGAAATGTCGACCACCTGTATACTCTGCCGCTTCCCCTGTCTGTGGACGATCATGCCGGACTCTTTGTCTCAAGTCTGTTTATGGAACCTCTGGGAAAGCATGTCTGGAGTGGCGCAGGATTTTTAGATGTGCAAAAATTTTCCAACAGTCGTGGTATGGTGGTCTTGCAAGATAACCGTTATTTGCCACTGACCATGCTGCTCTATGCTTTACCCCAAAATGTACAGATTTATGAAGGCAAGACGCTCGTTGAAGAGCAATTTGGCGGGTCATTGCATGCTCAGTTCCCCATTCCCTGGGGAGACGCGCTCTTTTCTTTTCATAAAATAGAGTTGGGCGTTTCCTGGGCCAGGCATGACCCCCTGGAGCCTGAACGCTTTGAACGACAACCGGCCAGCCGGCACATTGGCTCGTTTCATCTTGAATATACCCTCAAGAATTTGCGGCCGAATCGAATGGCGATCATTCATCCGCAACATGCGCACGGTGTAAAACTCTGCCTGGAGAGCGCGAATACCCTGTTTGGTGAACAGCGCTTTGACAAAGGTACCCTGGATGCTTTTTGGCTGCGACCTGTGCTGGCGCAACAGGTCCTCTATGGTTTTGCTCGTATTCAGGCTATAAAAGGTGATCTATTGCCTCAGAATTTTGTCGGTTTTGACAAATACGATCAGCCGGATTTTGGCTATGGATTGTTGTTTACGGATCGACTGAGACTCCGGGGGATTCGCGAATATCAGTTCGGCGACCGGCTGCTATTCGGCTCTTTAGAGTATCGCATACCCCTGATCCATGATCTGGGATGGAATATGGCCGGGTTTCGCTTCAAAAGCGTGATTTTTACCCCTTTTATGGATGTGGGCAAGGCCTGGAATTCACAAAACAGTTCATTTGATAATGAACCCTGGCAAAAAACACATGGAATAGAATTTAAAAACAGTGTCAGTTTTAGCGGTTTCGAATTCGCACATCAATTCGGGGCTGCATGGAAATGGGGAGAATATGATGAACCCGGCTGGTATTACCGTATAAGGGCGGTCATGCCTTTTTAATAGCAGCTATTCATAGCAACAATCATCTAATCGTCAAGATTTTGCAGGAGGTTATGTGACAAATCGTGTCAAACATGTGGGAATATTGACCGGAGGCGGAGATTGTCCGGGATTGAACGCCGTGATCCGTGCGGTGACCAAATCATTGATATTGCGCTATGGCATAAAAGTGACCGGAATCGAAGATGGCTTTGACGGACTGGTCGAACGGCGAACCCGGCCACTCGATTATGACAGTGTTTCCGGTATTCTGCAAGTCGGCGGAACCATCCTGGGAACTTCGAACAAGTCCAACCCCTTTCGTCATGCGATTCAAAAAGACGATGAAATAGAATATCAGGACAGATCGGGTGAGGTCATCGACTATATCGATGAACTGGGGCTGGATGGACTGGTGTGTATCGGTGGCGATGGCACCATGGCAATCTCGAAAAAACTAATTGAAAAAGGTGTGCCGGTCGTCGGTGTACCCAAAACCATTGACAATGATATTGTCGGTACCGATATTACCTTTGGCTTTGATTCCGCGGTCACTGTGGCAGCCGAAGCCATGGACCGAATTCACACCACGGCCCAGTCGCACCATCGCATCATGCTCGTCGAGATCATGGGACGCTATGCCGGTTGGCTCGCTCTGTTTTCAGGCATGGCCGCCGGCGCAGACGTGATTTTGGTGCCCGAAATCGACTATGATCTGGAAGTGATCTGTGATTATGTGCACAAGCGCGGCCAAAAAGGCCGTAGATTCAGTATCGTTGCCGTCGCAGAAGGAGCCAAATCACAGGGCGGTGAAATGACCGTACAGCGACGCGTAAAAACCAGTCCGGATCAGGTGAGGCTCGGCGGCGTGGCTGTGAAATTGGGTCAGGATATCGAAGATCAAACCGGACTCGAAACCCGAGCTACGATTCTCGGGCACCTGCAACGCGGCGGAACACCCACTCCCTTTGACAGGGTATTGGCGACCCGGTATGGCGTGGCCGCAGCTGAGCTCATCGGTGACAATAACTGGAATCTCATGGTGGCCCTGCATGGCGATCATATCGGTACGGTCGCCATCGAGGAGATCGGCGGCAAGGTGCGCAAAATTGAACCGGATTCCATTTTACTCAGAACGGCCGAATCAGTCGGCACATGTCTGGGGGTTGCCTCACGTACTATTTGATTTATGGCGCTCCTTCCGTCGCTTGAAACGAAAACGGCCTAAATGCAAAACCAAATCTGTCTGGGTCACGCCCGAAGGAGAGGCAAAAGCCAAAAAACGGTTGGAAACATTTTTCAAACAGCAGTGATAACCTTGAATCGGATTTTAAGGAGAGCTGGAATGAAAATAATGGTTTGTATTTTTCTTTTTGCAGGTGCGCTTTTAGCACAACCCGAGGGTACCCATTACGATGAATCCAAAGTGCCCGAATATACCTTGCCCGATCCTTTGGTGTGCGCGGATGGCACTCCGGTGACCGATGTGGACGTCTGGTTTCAGAAACGCCGCCCTGAAATACAGCAACTGTTCGAGACATATGTCTATGGCAAAGCGCCCAAAGAGCCCTTTGCCATCCGCTGGAAGCTGCTCGAGTCATCAGATCAGGCCCTGGAAGGCTTGGCCTTGCGTAAACAAATACGGGTATTTTTTACTTCCGGGGACGAGCGTCCCTATATGGATATTTTAATGTATCTGCCCAAACAGAACAAACCGGTACCTGTGTTTGTGGGGCTCAATTTCTATGGCAATGCTTCGATTCATCCGGATCCGGAGATCATTTTGAGTGATCAGTGGATGCGCGACAATGAAAATTATGGTATCGAGGATCACAGTGCCACCGAGGCATCTCGAGGTGTTCGTCAGAGCCGCTGGGCTGTGAATCAGATTCTGGAACGCGGCTATGGGCTGGCGACTCTTTATTGCGGTGACCTCGATCCTGATTTTCACGACGTCTTTCACAACGGCGTGCATCCGTTATTTTATGATAAAGGGCAAACCGACCCCAGCCCTGATGAGTGGGGCACCATCGCAGCATGGGCCTGGGGCCTGGGAAGAGCCATGGATTATTTTATAAAGGACAATGATGTCGACCACGAGCATGTCGCAGTCATGGGCCACTCGCGGCTGGGCAAGACCTCGCTGTGGGCCGGGGCCGTAGATCCGCGGTTCAGTATTGTCATCTCGAATAATTCCGGTTGTGGCGGTGCAGCGCTATCCCGCCGGCGTTTTGGCGAGACGGTCAAGCGCATCAATACCAGTTTTCCGCACTGGTTCTGCGGTAATTTTAAGGACTTTAACGATCGCGAGCACGCCTTGCCAGTGGATCAGCATATGCTCATCGCGCTCATGGCCCCGCGTCCTGTCTATGTGGCGAGTGCCGAGCAAGACCGCTGGGCCGACCCCAAAGGCGAGTTTTTGTCCTGTTTGAATGCAGACCCGGTCTACCGGCTGTTCGATCTGCAAGGGTTGCCAGCCATAGAGATGCCCAAAGTCAACCAACCGGTCATGGGACACATTGGCTATCATATCCGCACCGGCAAGCACGATGTTACGGATTTTGACTGGCAGCGATATATGGATTTTGCGGACAAGCACTGGGAAAAGAAGTGAGAATTGAAAATTTGGATACCGGATGCTGGTTTAGGAATTAAAGCGGTCGAACTGATGAGAGTCACGCGAGTCTCGGTATTTTATCTTTTTCATGATAATTATCTTTCCAGTGGAAGCGATGAATTCTGACATCAAGCACATTCGAACAGATGCACCAGACCCGGCCAGGCAAGCATTGTACCGCCGTGCTATAGGCATTGCTATCGGGGGGAATGCCATATTGGCTATTCTCAAGGGGGCATTGGCTTGGGTCTCTGGCAGTAGCGCCGTATTTTCAGATGCAGCCAACTCTTTGTCTGATATGCTGTACAGTTTGCTCATGGGATTAGGGCTTTATCTATCCCAGCAGCCGCCCGATGAAAGCCACCCACAGGGACACAGCCGTTTCGAGCCTTTGGTCTGTCTTTTTATCGCGCTGGCCATGTTTTCGGCGGGCGTCACGGCTTTATGGCAGAGTATACAGCGTTTCCTGGGTGACGCCATATCCATAGACCCCTTTTGGCCGACCATCGTATTGTCGATCAGCGCGCTTGCAAAGGTCGTGATGTATGTTCTGGTAAAAAATATCGGCGAAAAATCAAACAGTCCGGCCATAAGAGCTGCTGCACGTGATAATCTGGCAGACATTCTCACTTCTCTGGCCGCACTGTTTGGTGTCTGGGGTTCCCGGTACTTGTGGCCTGCCCTGGATGCGCTGGCCGGTGTTCTGGTTGCGCTGTGGATTTTTCGTGCAACCTGGGATATCTTGGGGGAAAACCTGGGCTATCTCACCGGCAGGGGAGCGCCAAAAGAGTTGACCCTGAAAATCGCCCTGATCGCCTCGGATGTACAGGGTGTGATCAATGCCCACAGGGTCGTAGCAGATTATGTGGGTCCTCAATTGCGTGTAGATATGCATATCGATGTGGATCCGCATATCACTCTGGAGCAGGCGCATGATATTGCCGAAAATGTCAGAGAACGGATCGAGCAGATGACAGAAGTGGATATGGTTTTTGTGCATGTAGAACCGGCTCCAAAATAGTCAAAAGAAAAACAAGAATGCGTAAACAAAGGACTAGCCATGCATCGACGTGCGTTTCTCAAGTGCTGTTCTCTTTCTCCCCTTTTATGGAATTGCAGGGCAAATAAAAGGTTTCCCGAGCGGCCCAATATTTTGCTGCTCATGTCAGATAACCACTGCTGGAACCATCTCGGATGCTATGGTGACACGGTCGTGCGCACCCCGAACATAGACCGTATAGCAGAACATGGTGTTCGATTCACCCATGCATTTTGTTCTGCTCCGTCCTGCACACCCGCCAGAGCCGGAATGCTCACGGGTCAGGATATCTGGCGATTGGAACAAGGAGCAAACTTGTGGGGGATTCTGCCTAAGAAATTTGCCACTTTTACCGACTGTCTGCGAACTGCAGGATATCAGGCCGGATATCAAGGCAAAGGCTGGGGGCCTGGAAGCTATCAAGCTGCTGGCAGGGTGGAAAATCCCGCCGGAGAGAAATTTGATTCTTTTGAATCCTTTTTATCTGCAAATGCCTCTAATGCGCCGTGGTTTTACTGGTTCAGCAGTCGCAATCCTCATCGCCCCTATGGTGTAGGATCTGGTTTACAGGCAGGTCTGGATCCGGATAAAGTCAACGTTCCGGCCTATTTGCCGGATACTCGTGAGGGAAGGAGCGATATCTGCGACTATTATCGGGAAATCGAGGAATTCGATGCACAGGTCGGTGAATTTTTAAATCTCTTGCAGAGCAGTGGGCAATCAGAGAATACCATAATTTTAATATGCAGCGATAACGGCTGGCAAATGCCCCGAGGATTGGCCAATCTCTATGATTTTGGAACCCGAATTCCGCTTGTATTTTCCTGGAAGAATCAAATTCCTGAAAAACGCATTGTCGATGACTTTGTCAATCTGAACGATCTTGCCCCCACGATTTTGGAGGTTTCCGGAGCTGGCTCTTTGCCTGATATGACGGCAAAGAGTCTGGTTCCTTTGCTCATGAGTGAAAAAAGTGGTCATCTCGATCCGGATAGAAACTTTATCGTTACCGGCCGGGAGCGACATGCCTGGTGTCGCCAAAATGGGCAGGGATATCCGGCTCGGGCGTTGCGCACAGAGACATTTCTCTATATTCGTAATTTTGAGCCCGATCGCTGGCCTGCAGGCGATCCGCCCCTGTTTGGTGATGTTGACGCCCATATGTTGCATTATCCCTGCCCCACCAAGCTTTTTATCCTTGAAAAACGAGATGATGAAAAATACCGGCCTTTCTTTGAATCAGGATTTGCCAAACGCCCCGCTGAAGAACTTTATGATTTATCTGTCGATCCAGAACAGCTCCATAATGTGGCCGAACAAGCACAATATCAGCAGATGAGAAAAAAAATGCGTCAGCAACTGGACGATTATTTGGTCAAAACCCGGGATCCACGCCTGACCGGAGAGGAATTGATCTGGGATAAAGCGCGTTACTTTGCAAAAAAGGACTTTACCCCCAAACCCAGTCCGGAAGCTCGGAAACGGTTGGGACTAAAACCAGAGTACCATTTGTAATCATTGGCAGCCAGTGTCATCAGTACGGTTGCCATTGCACCATCTTTTCGCAATGTAGGTGTCCTGGGGTTGATTATCCTGCTCCGTTCATTCCTCAGTATGATGCTGGATATGGATCTCTATGGCAAATGGCCATGGGAAAGAAAGCGATATAGCAAATAAATAAAATGGGGTTATGCCGATTTATTCCGTTTTGCCATAAGCCTGGATGATACGGTCGATGAGATGGCTCGTTGACATGCCCTCTACACCGGGCAGCAAGGCGATCTCGCCGCCATAACTTTCAACCAAGCGTCTTTCCTGTTGATCGATGGTCTCGATGTTATAATCTCCGCCTTTGGCATAGATATCGGGCTGTAATTGTCTGATCAGTTTAATGGGAGATTGATCATCAAAAATGATGACATAATCTACAAATGCAAGAGCGGACAAGAGTTTGGCTCTCTGGGTTTCATTGACAATAGGACGCAAAGCTCCTTTGGATGATTTGACCGAAGCGTCGCTATTGAGCCCCACCACCAACATATCTCCCAGTTGACGTGCTCTTTCCAGATACAAGACGTGCCCGGCATGCAAAAGATCATAGCACCCATTCGTCCAAACCACTTTTTGAGCCGATTGTTTGGCTTGCTCGACCACAGCTTGGAGTTGTTCCAGGGTTACGAGCTTGTCCGCCTGTGAGAGTGCTGCGTACATTTGTGCAGCCTCATGCAGTTGGTCGGGGTCAACAAGGGTCAATCCGGATTGTGACACAACGATACCCGCGGCCAGGTTTGCAAATTGCGCGGTTTGTTCCGGTGACATGCCTGCTGTAACGCCTGCAGTGACTCCTGCGACAACGGTTTCACCTGCTCCTGTCACATCAAAGATGCGAAAAGTACGGGTCGGCACATGGCGGGAGAACGTTGGGGTCGAGACCTGAATCCCTTGTTGCCCGAGAGTTAAAAAGATATTTTTGCAGGCTATTTTTTTTTGCAGGGCAGGCCCAAGGTCTTCCAACGCTGTCTGTTTTGTGACATATTTTCGTCCCTGTTCCAGGTTGGGTGTCACGGCATCAAAACCTACAAAACGCTCCAGCGCGGTTTCCGAGTCTGCAATCATGAGGATATTGTGTTCATTGCATCGTTTTTTGATCACGTCGAGCAACCGGGGATGCAAGAGCCGTTCAAATGCATCGACAACCACGATGGCTTTATAGCCGCTCAGGATCGAGTCTAGCTTTTCGCTTAGAGAATCGTTCTGATCCTGTGTGATTCCTGCCGGATTGGGTTCGTAAAGCCGGAGGATTTCCCGTTGGGGATAGTGATCTCCCTGAACTCTGATTCGTGTTCTTGCCATGGTATTTTCCCGGTCATCCCGGATGACCGGATCGATATCGATGCCATCCTGAGCAAGGATTTGCATGGCCGCCATCCCGGCTGAATCCTGTCCCACCAACGTACACAGCGAAACCCGGGCTCCCCATTTTTGCAGCAGTCTGGCCACATGGCCAGCCAGTCCGGGGGTCAGAATACGGTTTTGTGTCTGTACTACCGGAAAAGGCCCTTCCGGCGAGTGATCGGCGATAGAACCCAGTATCGTCTCTTCGATGACGAGATCACCGAATACGAGTATGGATTTTTTATGTAAAGATTCCAAACAACGATCGAGTTCTATGGGATTCATGTTTTGTTTCCATATAAAGTCTATGTTCGAGGGTTATAAACTTAATAATCTTTATTTCGGAATGCAACGACTTTTAATGTGCATAAGGGTTGAGACAGGGGCTTCGGGCATGGAGAATAATGTATTTTGGAGAGAGAGAGAATACCTCGGTACAGGTGGTTAATACTTGCATTTTGGTCCCGGATTGTGGATATTGATGGAAACAACTCGGCTATCTTGCGGTATACAGAGTATGAAGAAAAAGGAAATTAAAAATTCACTGTTTTCGTCATTTAAGAGAGAATTGTCGAAAAAGCAACTTCTCTCGCCGGACAGCCGGATTTTGGTCGCTGTTTCCGGGGGGATGGATTCCATGGTCTTGTTGCATTTGTTTGAAACTCTGGCATCCGAATGGAATTTGCAGTTGGTTGTGGCTCATATTCATCATGGTATTCGGGGAGATGAAGCGAATCGGGATGCCGTCGGGGTAGAGGATTATTGTCGCAAGCGGAATCTCCTTTGCTATCGTATCGACCGGGATGTGCCGGCCTTTTGTCGTGCGCAAAAACTTGGATTGGAACAAGGCGCCAGGATGGTGAGATATGGGGAATTACAGCACCTTGCAGAGGAGATCCGTGCACAAAGTGTTGCCCTGGCTCATCATGCTGATGATCAGGCAGAGACGGTGTTGCTAAATCTGTTGCGTGGTACAGGAATGCGGGGTCTCTCCGGCATGCAAGTGCATAGAGGCATTTTTGTCAGACCCTTACTGGCATTTTCTAAATCCGAGTTACGGGAATATGCGCAAATTAATGATTTACTCTTTTTTTACGACTCTAGCAATCAAGATACCACCTTGCGGCGCAATAGAATCCGGAATGAATTGATTCCTTTGTTGCAGGAGGATTATAATCCGGCAATTGTTAGCCAACTGAATCAGCTGGCCTCGACCATGAACGAGAGTGAGGTTTTTTTGCGTCATCAGGCACAGACAATGCTTTCAACCTGTATAAAGGAGCAGGATGAGGATAAAATTATTCTTGATATTGTGCCGTATTTGACTTATTTTAAGATCTTGAAAAAATATATACTTTGCTCTGCGATCGCTTTGTTGACAGGGCAGTTAAAAATGCTCTCGTCTCAAGAATGGCAAAAATATTTTCGTATGTTACAAAAGCGATCCAGTTCAAAAGCATTGATCGTATTCAAGAATATTTCAGTCAGGATTTCCCCCACAGAGATCGTCATAACAACACCGTATAGACGGAAACCCCGGCAAATTGCAATCTCTCCAAGACCCGGTGTGTATGAGCTCTGGGGCGGTTATTTAATCGAAATAATTCCTTGTCAGGTCTCGTTAGAGCAGATAATGAAAAACAAGGATCAGAATCTTTGTTTTGTGGATGCAGAAAGAATCGTGGAACCCTTGTTTGTTCGACCCGTAAAATCCGGTGACGTGTTTCACCCCATCGGGTTGCAAGGCAAGAAAAAGATAGCTGATTATTTTATCGATTCCAAAATTCCCCATTCGCGACGCTCTCAAATTCCGATCCTGGTCTGTCAGACCGGGATTATTTGGATATGCGGATATCGAATGGATGACCGATTCAAAGTGTTGCCCGCGAGCAACCACATACTCTTGGTGAAATTTCGACATGCTGAGTAACCGCACTGAATTTGAACGCGTTGTCTATGATGAAAAGTTTCGCCCTCTGATTACCCAGGACCAGGTCAGAGAACGCACCGCAGAATTGGGCAAACAGATCACCGAGGATTACCGCGGATTGCATCCGATATTGATTTGTGTGTTGAATGGTGGTTTTATTTTTATGGCAGATCTGGTGCGGCAGATCGAGTTGGATCTCGAAGTTGATTTTATTCGTATATCGAGCTATGGGGATGCCATGAAATCATCGGAAAGTGTCAAGCTGGTCAAGGATGTCAACGCCGAACTCAAGGACAGGCATGTCTTACTGGTTGAAGATATTGTGGATACAGGGTTGTCGCTGCAATTTTTAAGGGAAAAAATGGCTGAATATCAGCCAGCTTCCATTAAATTTGTCACTCTGTTGTGGAAAAAGGAAAAAGCACGGGTTGAAACCTATATCGATTATGTTGGATTTAAAGTCCCTGATTCGTTTGTCGTGGGATATGGGCTGGATCATAAACAAATTTTGCGTAATCTGCCCGCTGTTTATATTATGGATTAATTTAGAGGATGTCTACATTGTTATTTTTAAAAAAATCAGATAATCGTGGTGATCGGCCTGGCCGTAAACGGCGACCGAACAGTGGGGGAAATGGCAATAATCGTCGGCCCAATATGCCCCCTCAAAAACCCGAAGGACCGCAATGGAAACGTGCCGGACGAAACCTGATGTTTTGGATACTGGTCATCACGGTTTCGCTGTTTTTATCGCAACGGTTTACAGAGCAAAATGAGCAACTGGAAACATTGACCTATTCCAGATTTGTTGAGAGGCTGGAAAGCAATAATGTCGCTACGATTTTGGTAGAAGACCGCATTCTTTATGGCACAGAACAGAATTTGGATCCTCAGACCGCTCGTACTGATTTGAGCCAGTATACCTTTAAAGTCACCTTACCTGCTCAACCGGATTTTGAGACATTGGACAAGTGGCGAAATGAATATGGCGTGCAGATGCAGTTCAAAGAACCCTCGACCAGCATCTGGGCCTATGTCATTCAGGCACTGCCCTGGATCCTACTGGCTGTCTTTTGGATCTATATTATCAGACGTATGCAAGGGGGAGGGAATAAGGGTATATTTTCTTTTGGCAAATCCAAAGCCAAACTGTTTATGGAAAATCAGACCAAAGTCACTTTTGACGATGTAGCTGGCGCAGAGGAGGCCAAAACCGAACTTTTGGAAATCATTGAATTTCTCAAGGATCCGGACAAGTTTTCGCGCCTGGGTGGAAAGATCCCCAAGGGTGCCCTTTTATTGGGACCTCCCGGAACCGGCAAAACACTTTTGGCTCGTGCTGTAGCCGGTGAAGCTGGTGTGCCGTTTTTCAGTATGTCAGGTGCAGATTTTGTGGAAATGTTTGTAGGCGTGGGAGCTTCACGTGTAAGAGATTTGTTCGAGCAAGGCAAACGCAATGCGCCTTGTATCATTTTTATCGACGAATTGGATGCTGTTGGCCGTCACCGGGGTGCCGGTCTCGGCGGCGGACATGATGAGCGCGAACAGACCCTGAACCAGTTGTTGGTCGAAATGGATGGCTTTGAGACCAATGAAGGTGTGATCCTGCTTGCTGCTACCAATCGTCCCGATGTGCTGGATTCAGCCCTGCTTCGTCCCGGTCGTTTCGATCGCCAAATCGTGGTGGATCGTCCGGATGTACGCGGACGGGAAGGCATTTTAAAAGTCCATATGCGCAAAATTCCAACGTCCAATACCATCGATATGACTGTTCTGGCCAAAGCCACACCCGGATTCTCTGGCGCCGATCTGGCCAACATGGTCAATGAAGCCGCATTGCTGGCTGCCCGTAAAAATAAATCCAAAGTCGATATGGAAGACCTGGAAGAGGCCAAGGATAAAGTCTTGATGGGCACGGAACGCAAGAGCATGATCATCAGCGATAATGAAAAACACACCACAGCCGTTCACGAAGCCGGACATGCTATCGTGGCTATGCTCACTCCCGGATCGGATCCCGTTCACAAAGTCACTATCATACCCCGCGGACGAGCTCTGGGCGTGACGTCTATGTTGCCTATCGATGAAAAACATAATTACAGTAGAAAATATTGTCTGGCCATGATCCGACAACTTTTGGGTGGACGCGTTGCTGAACAGCTCCTTTTTAACGAAGTGACAACCGGTGCCGGAAATGACATTCAGCGCGCCACAGAGTTGGTACGCAAAATGGTGTGCGAATGGGGAATGAGCGATAAATTGGGTCCCATTACCTTTGGGGAAAAGCAGGAAGAAATATTTCTCGGTCGTGAAATCGCTCAGCATCGAGATTATAGCGAATCTACAGCTCAGCTGATAGACAATGAGATTCGCGCTTTTATTGATGAAGGTATCGCTGATACCGAAAAACTGTTGCGGGACAACCTGCCTGCTCTCGAAAAATTGTCAGAAGCTTTGCTGGAACGAGAGACATTGCTCGGTGAAGAAGTAAGAAAGATCATTGAAGGAGAAGAACTTCCTCCTCTTAAGAAAAAATCTTCATCTTCTCGGAAATCCAATAAAGGAACAGCAAGAAAAAAGAGCAGAACTAAAAAATCGACAGAGGCCTCTGACACAAAGGATAACTCTGAAAATAGTGGTTTACAGGAAAAAGAATGACTCTTTTTTTCATCGTCACGATCATTGTCAGCGTTGTTTTTCTGACAGCGATTGCTCTCATGCGTCAACGTTTGGATTTTTTACCCGGAGCAAGGATCTGGCGTGCATTAACACCCGGCCTTGCTCTGTTTGTTTTTGCAACGGTTGCACTGTTTTTTAGTCGTGAAACGTTTCCCGAGCGTAAACAAATTGCTGTTTTTCCCAGTATTGATTTTTCCTTTGATGAGAATCTGGCCTGGAAAAACTGGTCTATTGCCGATCAAACCATCCGTGCTTTGACACCGCAATTGGATGAATCCTGGGTTGTATTGCCGCTGGAATGGACCTGGCAGAGCGTGGACAAGGATTCTGTGCAGAATCCCGCATACCAGATGAACTATGCCCGGCGTGCCGGAGTTGAATATGTCTTGTTGTCCAGTCATCGGTCTGAATGTAAAGACTGTCTTTTGCAATGGGAATTTATCGATATTCAAAATGGCATTTCGGTACAAAAAGGCGAGTTCGAACCCGAAAACAGCAATACTATCGGCAAAGAGCTGGCCGCACAAATTTGCCATGCACTGGATATCCCGTTCTCCACTCGTAACCAAAAAGAGGTAGAGTCTTTTCTGCTCATATGGCAAGCCAAACAACTGCACGCTCTTGCTCAACGTGAGTATGAACAAGCGATCTTTTGGGGAAAACGCGCCTTTTATCGCGATTCTGTGGATGTTATCGTTCGTAATCGCCTGTCCCTTGCTCATATGCAATATTCTCTTGAACTGAAACGGGAAGGTAAACCCGGCAATGTACAGCAGCTCATGGCTCTTAATCTGTCCCGGAATACCATTACCTATGTGGATAGTCTCAACGGCGAAGCTCATCGACTGATCGCAAAATATTATATCTTACAACGTACCTGGACCCGGGCAGAAGCCCATGCCCGCAAATCCTTGCAACTCGATCCCAATCTGGCTGCGACCTATGTGGATATAACGTCTTTTAACGAAAAGCGCTTGAAAATGTTGGGTTTTGACAACCAAGAAAAAGCATTTCGTTATGCTCTACATCTGAATCCGGGTTACGAGTTGGCCAGATTGTGGTTGGCTAATCACTATTATTTTAACCGCGTCGTAAATGACGCACGTAAAGAATTGGAAACTCTGCTAAATATTCATCCTCGTTCTATAGATGGATGGCTGTTATTGGGCAAAATCGCTGTTTCCCAGGATAATATGGATGAAATAATCGATATTTATAATCGTATCCTTGAAATAGATCCCTACAATCCGCATGCGTTCTATAACCTCGGAGTTTATTATTTTACGGTTGGCGATATCGATCATGCAAGAGAATTTTTCCAGCGAGCCGTTCAGTACGGGAATCATGCGAATTCACACCTCTACCTGGGTTATATTCACGAAGCGCAGGGTGAAATGGAAAAGGCGATAAAAGAATACCGACTGCGAATCCGGCTGAAACAGGGCCCGGATGATGTTTATGCCAGACAAGCGATGAAGCGGCTGTATACTCTGACAAATCCTGATTCGGCTGATCTGAAACTGGATAATAAGTGATTTTACCGGTCTTGGAGGCTGTTTGCACGATCATCCACAAAATCTTCAAAAATGGGAATGGATCTGTCGAGATCGAAAACTCGTTCTGGGAAACCGGACGCTGATCATGGGCATTTTAAATGTCACGCCGGATTCGTTTTCCGATGGGGGTGCCTTTTTCGATACAGAACCTGCTGTGAAACAGGCCCAAATGATGCAGGATCAAGGTGCCGATATTATTGATGTCGGAGGTGAATCCAGACGACCCGGTGCCGAACCTGTCTCGTTAAAACAAGAGCTTGAACGTGTCATACCTGTTATTGAGGCTTTGAAAGAACGGATATCCATTCCGGTCTCTATAGATACCTATAAAGCCACTGTGGCAGAAAAAGCTTTGCAGGCAGGAGCAGACATTGTCAATGACATCAGTGGCCTTGGATTCGATCCTGATATGACGCAGGTGGTAGCCTCTTCCGGTGCCGGTCTGGTTCTGATGCATATCAAAGGTGAACCCAGAAACATGCAGCAGAATGCGGTTTACAATAATGTGGTCAGGGATTTGATCGATTTTTTTAGATCCCGCATCGACACTGCCCTGAATGCAGGGATAAAATCCTCGCAAATAGTCATCGATCCGGGAATCGGCTTTGGCAAAACCGTGGTTCATAACTATACATTGATCAGAAATCTTTTGGATTTCAAAATACTGGATTACCCCATTCTCACAGGATCTTCTCGTAAATCATTTATCGGCAAAGTCCTGGATTTGCCCGTACAGGAACGCCTAGAGGGGTCACTGGCCGCCGTTACAGCCTGCATCCTCAACGGCACCGATATTGTCCGGGTACATGATGTTAAACAAAGTGTACGTGCTGCGCTTGTTGCCGATCTCATTGCGGGCAAAACATGCCCTGAGGGTAATCAATACGATTAACAGATCTTTTTTGACAGGACAATCTTTTGCGATTTGTGCTTTTTAAAATCGGATTCATCCCCGTCACGGTCATGGATATGGTGGATATCGCCGTCATGTCCTATATCATTTTCCGTGTGGCTAATTTTTTACGCGGATCACGCGCTGCGCAAATGTTTGTCGGCCTGGTCATCATCATGATCTTTTCTGTTATGGCACCCTTTTTTCAATTAAAGGGAATGAGCTGGATCTTTGAAAATCTGCGCACCGTATGGATCATTGCTTTTGTTATTCTTTTTCAACCTGAAATTCGCCGTTTGTTGATCTATGTAGGCCAAAGCCGTATCGTGCGGTTTTTCGTCAAGGTCAGTGGCAATCGCGTCATCGAAGAGGTGGTCAAGGCAACTCTGGAATTACGGGACAGAGGATATGGCGCCTTGCTTGTCATGGGCCGGGAGACCGGCCTGCGGAGCTGGCTCGAATCCGGGGTAAGAATTCAAGCCGAAGTATCTACACCGCTTATATTATCTATTTTCAATCCTCGCTCTCCGTTGCATGACGGGGCGATTGTCATTCAGAACGATATTATCGAGGCTGCAAAATGCATTTTACCCTTGTCCGAAGATGTTCATTCCAGAGCTGAATATGGAACCAGACACCGGGCGGCATTAGGCCTTTCTGAAGAAACCGATGCAATGGTCATCGTGGTTTCAGAAGAGACAGGAAAAATTTCCGTCGCCATCGGAGGGGAGCTTTTGTATGGTCTTTCTGATGAAGAATTGAAACGCGTGCTCGAAGAGGGCAATCGGTATCTAAATCCACAGGGCTGATCTATGAGGTCTTGTTATCTTTTAATCATTACATCGTTCTTTATTGTAAAGCCGGTTTTCGCCGAGTGTACCGTGGCCGTGATCAGTGGGAAGGCGACTGTCGATGGCAGGCCTTTGCTCTGGAAAAACCGCGACAGCAGCTTTCGCAATAATGATCTGTTCCATTTCAATGGCGAGCGATATGACTTTGTAGGTGTGATCAACAGCGGTGATACCACTCAAGTATGGATGGGGGTCAATACAGCCGGATTTTGTATCATGAATTCCGAGTCTATGGATCAGCCCGGTGACAGTATCGATACCGAAGGTTTTTTCATGAAAAAAGCTCTTTCCCGTTGTGCTCAGTTGAAAGACTTTGAAGAACTTTTGGATACCACCGCTCTGAACGGCCGGGGGACCAAAGCGAATTTCGGTGTTATCGATGCCTTTGGCGGGGCTGCATTTTATGAAACCGGAAATCATGACTATTCTAAAATGGACGCCAATAATCCTGTGCAAGCTCCACAAGGATTTCTGGTCCGTGCAAATTTTAGCATGACAGGACAAGGTCGCAGTGCTTATGGTTCATGGCGATATCATCGTGCGTTAGAGTTGTTCCGGCAACTCGTTTATAAAGACCGGTTGTCACATCAAACCCTGTTAAAGGAGATAAGCAGGGACCTGTTTATGTTCGAAGGCGATCCCTATCCATTACCCTTTGAAGGGTCTGTAAATCAGGGGCCGCAAGGATTTATCTATACACAAAATACGATTAATCGGCATCGCACAGTCTCTTGTGCGGTTTTTCATGGCGTAAAACCCGGCGAAGAGGTGGCGTTGACCACCATGTGGACCCTCCTCGGAGAACCGGTCGCCGGAGTCGCGATTCCGGTGTGGGCAAAAAGCGGACAGGTGCCTGATGAAACATTGGATAGCGGACCTAACGGATCCTCTCTGAACCGACGCATTCAAACAATCGAACAACATCTCTATTCCGAGTCGGAATGGCCGCATTATTTGGATTCAAACCGCTTGGTGAAAGGAAAATTTTCTTTTATTCAAAAGCGGGATGAGATAGAATCCGATGTTTTTTCTACCACTCATACCCAGATGGTCGAATGGCGCTTGCATGGAGCGACCATCAAAGAATTTAGGGAATTCCAAGATATGATTTGCGATCAGGTCTTTCGCAAATCGTTTTATTGAACAGGACGGACAACACGGGGAAAACAAGAGATCATTTACCGATAGCAATGAGGCGTTATGGAAAACAAATGGCAACGTATCGCCAGTTCCCCAGAAGCTGCAGCACTGTTAAAGCTGTTTTTACGCATCGATAATATCTGCGATCAAGAGGGCGAGATCGAGGATTTCTTGCCCAATCTGTTGCATCAATTGGCACAATTGTTGGATGTACAACTTGTCGCAGTTACGGCCCTGGCCAATGATGATAACCAGATCGTTCTTGGCCGCTATGACCGTGGAGCTGCTCTACTCTCGAATGAACAAATTATCCATCTGGCTGGCACTGTTTTGAAATCCGGTGCAAGGATGACCGAAAAACCGGATATCAAAGGGGTTAAAAATATCCTTGCCATCCCCATCGATAAGCGCAATGAATTATTGGGGTGCCTGATTCTGATAAACAAGACAACCGGTACTTTTGGCGAATATGATAATATCGTGGTTACACTCGTTGAGGTGCGTTTGGATGATCTCATCGATGAAAAGCTTGCGCGGGAACGCCAGAGACGTATTACAACGGAAAACCGCGTGATGAAAGAGCTCGACCATATTCGCGATGAATCACATGATCATGGCAAAGCGCTCGATCAAATGATCACTACCATTCTCGAATCTGTTAGTGCCGAGATTGGATTTATTACCCTGTATGATTCCGAAAAAGACCGCCATATGCCGGGCGGAAAGGTCATCAGCGGGCCGCGTCCCATGAGTCAACACGATTATCACCAGGTCGGAAATCTCATTCGTGAGGCAAAAAATTCCCATCAAACTATATTTACCGGCCAGATACCCGGCTGCGAAATCGATTCGATTATTGTGGTGCCCATGTTTATGTCGGGTCTCTTTTTAGGAGCTGTCGTTCTTATTAATAGAAAAGACGGTACTCTTTTTTCCGAGCAAGACAAGGATTTGGTGGAATCGGTCGCACGCATGATCGATAGCTTTATTTTTCAGGAAGAAAAATTCAAGCGCCTGATGGTTCTGATAGGACAAGAAGCTACGCGCGATGTAGAAGAAGCGTTGATTGGCCATCGTCCTGATACTGCCCAGGGACAACGCATGCTCATTACCATGTTGTTTGCCGATATTCGGGATTATTCTCGCAAGATTCTGGATATGGATCCCACTACAGCTGTGCGGATGCTGAATGATTACTATAATGCAATCACCCCCATTATTT
>CAYNUX010000006.1:0-7071 GCA_964400115.1 uncultured Cytophagia bacterium | reverse complement strand
TGATTACTATAATGCAATCACCCCCATTATTTCTGCACATGGCGGCGTGGTGGACAAATTTGTGGGCGATGAAGTGGTGGCCTTGTTTACCCAGGATCAGGCCAAAGGCAAGCACCAGTTTATGGCTGTAGAAACCGCCATGGCGATGCAAGCCGAATTGGAGCGCCTGAATCGGGAATGGGAGCTGACCGGAAGACCGACAATCCAAATCGGCATCGGCATTCATACCGGCGAAGTGGTTTTGGGTCAAATTGGTAGCTTTGATCGTAAGGATTATACGGCCATTGGCTCGAATATGAATTTTGCTGCCCGCTTACAGTCTGTGGCCAAACCCGGCGAAGTGATTATCAGTGAGGCCACTTATCTGGCAATTACCGGTATCATTATGGCCAGACGGGTCGGACCCTTTAAGATCAAAGGATTCGGTGATAGCATGCCTTATCTTGTAGAGGGAAGATCGCCTGACCAGTTTTGAGACTATTGCCGGTGACCCCATCCCGGCAAAAATATGGAGCAAAACATGACCCGAGAGCAAGTCAACGCCGCCAGACAAAAAACTCGAGACTATCTGGCAAAGGCAGGCATTGTCATCACCGATCAGGAAGCTGAAAATATCGAGATCGCTGATGTGGGGCTCGACCGACTGGATGAAATCGGTTTGGAGATCGTGATGTATGTCAATACCGATCGTGTTTGCGCCAAAGAGCTGGTCATGTTTCCGCATCAGATCTGCCCCGAACACCGCCATCCCCGGATCAATGGAAAACCCGGTAAGGAAGAGACTTTTCGATGTCGCTGGGGCAAAGTGTATTTGTATGTGCCGGGTGATCCTGCTCTTCACCCAAAAGGGTCTGTGCCTGCAGACAAAAAGGAGACCTTTACGGTCTGGCATGAGATCGAGCTCAATCCGGGCGACCAATATACCCTCATGCCCGATACATTGCACTGGTTTCAGGCCGGGCCTGATGGTGCGGTCGTATCCGAGTTTTCCACCACCAGTCATGATGAATCCGATATCTTTACCGATCCTGAAATCAGGCGGGTCTAAATTTTTACCCGCCTTGCCAGATTTGTAACCTTTATGGCCGGTCGCTGGAATGAACGGTCTATACGTCGTGTGGATTGCATAGTGATCGCCTCAACAATGGTTTTTCCCTGTCATATCTTGCCAAATATCACTCGGACATCTTTCCGATTCTTTTTTTTGGGGGGTTTATCCCTTTGGTTTATCTCGCTTATTTGCTTTCGCACCCCTGTTCCATGTTGAAATTTTTCAACTGTTCTGTATCATTTGGATACAGTCCAATATAGACGAGTGGTTATTCTGGCATTGTAAATGTTAGATTTAAACCAATTTCATTTTTGGCATACCGATTGCAAGACGATTTGATGAACGGACGGAATGAAACCCGGGAGAGGATATGAAAAAGATGATGACAGGATTCGTGCTCTGCGCAATAGTGGCTATCGGAATGACTCAGATAAAGCCTGCGAGCTGGCCGGTCGACTCTGCAGAGACGGTATTGCCACCGATCATGATTTCAAAAACAGATAGTGTCCGTCAGGTTCAAGTCATGAGCGCCAATTTGGCGCAAGCTGTACAACAGGATTGCAAAGCTGTAGAAAACAAGAAAGAATCGGAAACGGAAAAGTAACTGTGCTCCTTTTCTCCTCCCGATAAAAGCGGTGCCTGACCCGCATCGCTTTTGTCAAGATCAACTAATTTATACTTGATAATCTTCTCTCATGTCCTTATATTGTCTTACTAATCAACTCGCCTATCTAGCCCAATCTTAATTGCACGAATAGGAAATTCCCAATGGAATTAGCACGTGTCGAAGGCTCTGTTGTTTCGACTGCAAAGGCCGAAAATCTCAAAGGGTATAAACTCTTGTTGGTTAATCTGGTCGGTCCGGATACAAAGCCCACAAATAACCATGTCGTTGCGATAGATACTGTCGGGGCGGGACGGGGTGAAATCGTGCTTGTGGTACGAGGCAGCTCTGCACGTCAGGTGGCCCAACTATCGGGTGTACCCACAGATACCAGTATTGTGGCTATTGTGGATGCTATTGAACTGGAAGGCAATGTCATATTCCAAAAGCACAAGCAATAGGACTTTTACATGAAACTGGCTAAAGTCATTGGCCGGGTATGGTCGACTAGCAAGGATCCTCAGCTGAAAGGGGTTATGCTATCGATCATTCAACCCATAGATGAGCATAAAAAACCACAGGGCCGGCCATTGGTCGCTGCAGACACGCTACAGACACGACGGGGAGATCTGGTCTATTGGGTAGGTGGCGCAGAAGCCACCATGATACGTGCCGAACGGATTCCCAGCGATTGCACGATTGTCGGGTTGGTTGACCGGCTCGACCTCTAATCATAGGATCGATCATGATTCTGGCAAAAATTATCGGCAGTGTTGTTTCTACGATAAAACACGAGTGTTATAATCATCACAAGCTTTTATTGGCCAAGCCTATATCACCTCAGGGACAACCGCAATCCGGTGTCATTCTTGCTGTCGATGCGGTGGGTGCCGGCAAGGGTGATGTGGTACTGGTTGCCTCAGAGGGCCGGGCCGCTACGGAATTACTCGGCTTTTCCTGCCGAATGCCATTACGCAGTATTGTTTTAGCGATTGTCGACGATCCGGAACGACTCGCGGATACGGACGGAACCTCATGATAAACGAACAGCTGGTGCGGCAGATTGTCCAAAGCGTTCTCGAAAAGCTGACCGAAAAAGGCATATTGGCGGTTGGTGAGATTGACAGTGCCGGGCAATCGCTTTCCCAAATCGATGTTGCTACAAAATCGCTGATTTGCGAACAGGACATCATGTCCTGGGCCGCTAACGAGATTAAAACTATTCCGGTCTTGCCGGGGACTTTGATCACACCTCTGGCGCGTGATCGAATGCAACAGCTCGGGATGAGCACTCGCACGGTTCCTGTGACTGTAACCGATAATTCCAATCGCTCCGGGATTATCGCCATTGTGGCGCCGAGATGTTATAAAACCTTTGTTCAGAGCGTACACGAGTCGATTGAAGGACATGGATTTGAATCGCACGAAATCGAGACCAGGATACGCTCACAAAGTGATCTGGAAAACCTGAATGCCCGCATAGCCAGACAAATCGCAGAGAACGAGTTTGCCGCAGCAGTGGTCATCGATGAACTGGATCGCCGACTCGGCAGTCAAGCCAACCGTATTGACGGTATCTGTGCTGCAATCGGACGTGGATCTGCCGGGCATAATATGATTTTTATCAGCCAGAGACGGTGGGGTATGGCTGCAGCTGCTCACGTGATCAACGAGTGGTTAAAAGCCAGAGCGGGTGATGTAAAGTCAATAAAAATTGAATAGGATAAAGAAATTGAATATAAAATCAGGTTGCGATAGACAGACATGAAACTCGTCGAACAGGTCAAAAAAAGTGGTGTTGTCGGTGCCGGAGGCGCAGGATTTCCCACGCACATCAAGTTGGCAGCGCAAGCCGAGTGGTTCCTTGCCAACGGCGCAGAATGCGAACCGCTTTTGCATAAAGACCGTGAGGTCATGATCCATTTTGCAAATGAAATCATCCAAGGACTGCGCCTCGCAGGTGATTCGGTCAAAGCCGAAAAAATTTCAATCGGCATAAAGTCCAAAAACCAGTCTGCGATCAAAGCCCTCAGGCAGGCTATGGGCAAGACCGCCTTTACCATCACCGAATTTGGCGATTATTATCCGGCCGGTGATGAATATGAGGTGGTTACCGGTATCACGGGACGCCTGATCCCGCCGCAAGGACTGCCTCTGGATGTGGGGTGCGTGGTCAATAATGTCGAAACGCTCTATAATATTTATCTGGCCAGTCAGGGAGTTCCGACCACGGAAAAATTTCTCACCATCGCAGGAATCGTCAAAAATCCCGTGACCGTCAAGGTTCCTATCGGCATGTCCTTCAGAGAGGTCCTGGATCTCGCCGGAGGCCCGACGCAAGCTGGTTTTGCAGTCATGGAAAGCGGTCTCATGATGGGCAAGCCTGCCGATGATCTCGATAAACCCGTGACCAAACTGACGGGCGGATTGATTGTGTTGCCTGCGGATCACGATCTGATTCAGCGATACCATCGTACCGAAAAACAGATGCGTCGCATCGGTCATTCAGCTTGCGATCAGTGCACATATTGTACCGAGCTCTGCCCCCGTTACCTCCTGGGGTATGATATTCAACCCCATCTTGTAATGCGAAGTCTTGGGTTTACGGTGACCGGACCCCAGTTGTGGAATGAGTATTCCCTTTTGTGCTGCCGGTGCGGGTTGTGTACGCTGTATGCCTGTCCTGAAGCTCTCTATCCGAGAGAAGCTTGTGTCGATGGGATTAACGATCTGCGGGCTATTGGCAAAGGAAAATGGCAGGGTAAAAAAGAGGTCAAGGTGCACGCCATGAAAGATGGCCGTCGGGTGCCCATAAAATTACTGATGAAGAGGCTCGGTGTAGATCGTTACGAATCTCATGCGGAATATAAAGATATTCAGGTTCATCCCAAACGGGTGTCAATCGCATTGCAGCAACATGTCGGCGTGCCGGCGGTTCCTGTAGTCAAAAGTGGCGACACTGTCAAAAAGGGCCAGCTGATCGCGGACATACCCGATGACAAGCTGGGAGCTCCTATTCATGCCAGTATCGATGGCACTATCGGAGAAATAGGTGATACTGCGATTGAAATCAAAGCGACTGCATAGGCAGGAGGAGTATTGATGCAAAATAAAGCGATCGGTCTTGTGGAACTGAACAGCATTGCTGCCGGCTTTGATGTGACCGATTCGATGATGAAAGCCGCTGATGTCGAGGTGGTCTTGTCGCGGACGATCTGTTCCGGTAAATATATGGTGATTGTGGGAGGTGAGGTTTCTGCTGTGCGTTCGAGTGTGCAAGCCGGTGCCGAGCGTTGGCCAGGTACGGTGATCGATCAGATGGTGATTGCCAGTGTGCACGAGTCTTTGTTCCCGGCCATAGGCGGTTCGAATGTCATTGATGATCTAAAATCTCTGGGCGTCATTGAATCTTTTTCTGTGGCCTCTCTGATAGAGGCCGCTGATGCAGCAGCCAAGGCTGCCAATATACAGCTCATCGAAGTGCGCTTGGCCATGGCATTGGGAGGCAAGGCCTTTGTAACCCTGACCGGGGATGTTTCTTCGGTACGTGCTGCTGTAGAGGCCGGTGAAGCGGTGGTTGCCGCCAAGGGATTGCTGGTGGCCTCGACCGTGATCCCCGCTCCCAGCAAAGGATTGTATCGTAATGTGATCTGAGCATTGAGCCGTTGAAACGTACGTCATTATGTCAAATGGCTTTATCAAACAAGGATAGGTTATGAATAATTCATCGACATCCCTGAAAAGTCTGGTTCCCCCGGATCAGCTCGCGCGTGAAGTGGAAAAACTGGTCCGTGAAATCGTGGATCAGATGATTCCCGAATCCGGAGAACTCGAGATGCCGATAGGCATCTCGGCCAGACATTGTCATATCACTCAGGAACATTTGGAGATATTGTTCGGTCCCGGCCATCAATTGACCAAACTACGCGATTTGAATCAGCCCGGAGAGTTTGCCGCCAAGGAGACCGTTTCTGTGGTCGGTCCGAATCGCCGTGTGTTCGAACGTGTCCGCATTCTGGGTCCGACCCGCAAGTTTACGCAGGTCGAACTCGCTTATACCGATGGCGTCTATCTCGGTATCGACCTGCCATTGAGGGTTTCCGGAAATATCCAAAACTCGGCCCCGATCATCCTGGTGGGTCCGAAAGGTGTTTTGCATCTGCCCGAAGGCGCTATCCGCGCCATGCGGCATATCCATATGGATCCGCAAGTCGCTGCGGCCAAAGGACTCAAGGCCGGGGATACGGTCGATGTGCAGGTGCCGGGTCCCCTGAGTGTCACCTTCCACGACGTCGTGTTGCGTACAGGTGAGGGGCTGAAAACCGAAATGCATATTGACACCGATGAAGCCAATACGGCCGGATTGGATCCCAGGAATGCCGTCGGTGTTTTGGTAAAAGGAGATTGATTCATGGCTATAGATGAAAAACTGGTGTCTGAAATCGTCAATAATGTCATGTCCCAGCTCGAGAAACGGCTCGTTTCTCCTGCCGCGACCTCGGGGAACGGCTCGACTGCGTCACCCATGGTTGCCGGAAATGGCATTTTCGATGATGTGAATCAGGCTGTCGCTGCTGCCAAACAAGCCCAGAAACAATGGCTGAGCACACCGCGTGAAACCAAATCAAAGGTCATCCAGGCCCTGCGTCAGGCTATGCACGAGCATGCCGAGACGTTTGCGCGTATGGCCCAGCAGGAAACCGGCATGGGACGCGTGGCAGACAAAATCGTCAAGCATCATAATGCTGCCGATGCCACGCCCGGCCTTGAAGATCTGGAGGTTCGTTCCTGGTCCGGGGACAAGGGACTGGTAACCGAGGAATATGCGCCTTATGGGGTGATCGCTGCGATCACCCCATCGACACATCCGATACCGGTTCTGCTCAACAGTATCATTATCATCATCGCTCCGGGGAACAGCGTGGTTTTTAATGTGCATCCGGCAGCCAAAAAAGTTTCTGCGTATGCCATGGAGATCTTTCACAAGGTCGTGGTGAACAATGGTGGACCGGCAAACCTTATCTGTATGATGCGTGAGCCTACCATGGAAGGCGTTGGGCAACTTTTCCATCATCAGGATATTCCCCTGATCGCTGCGACCGGCGGACCGGGGTTGGTCAAGGCCGCGTTTCAAGCCGGCAAAAAGGTGGTGGCTGCCGGACCCGGCAACCCGCCGGTATTGGTGGATGAGACCGCTTGCATGCGTACCGCAGCGAAATATATCATCGAGGGTGCCGCCTTTGATAACAATATTCTGTGTATCGCTGAAAAAGAGATTTTTGTCGTGGAAAAAAGTTTTGATGCCTTTATGCAAGCTATGACCGATGCCGGGGCTGTGCGTCTCGATGCTCAGCAGGTTGCACGTCTCACCGACAAGGCTTTTTATCGCAACGACAAGGGTCAACTCTTGACCAAC
>CAYNUX010000005.1:0-28573 GCA_964400115.1 uncultured Cytophagia bacterium | reverse complement strand
CGATCTGGAGTGGCATCTGTTTCCCGGGAAACAGATGCCACTCCCCCAACAGCTTGAAATCTCTGGGAGAGTATGAAAAATAAAAATTATAAAGATTCCACCATACCTTAAAACCCCATATCCGGCAAAAAGCTTGAATTTCAAATCATTCAGCTGGCCGCGGTTTTTTTCGCAGAGAGGAGTCAATATGAGCAGAGTAAAACGGGGTCAGCTCGCTGAAATGACCCAATATTTTGTTCCGCCCAACCTTCGTGTTCAAAAAGATGATGATCATTTTTTTCGCAACTTGCAAAACAATAGTCGTGTATATCGTTCACTCACGTCTGAAGAAATTGAAATCCTGGTCAAAAATAACAATACCGCCGAAAGCTGGGATACATTTTTCGTCACACAACACTTTAATCCCAATTTGGTCAGAAACTGCGATTTCTGGGGTATGGTCAGAATCGGTGACATGACTCCGGGGTATCTGAAATACAATGAACTTTGCTTGCCTGTAGGCCTCAACAACTGTTCTATCATGGCCTGCGATATCGGTGATAATGTCGTTCTCAGAAATGTACACCATCTGGCCCACTATATAATAGGTAACGAAGTTATTCTGTTTAACATTCAAGAAATGTTGACAGTAAACCATGCAAAATTTGGCAATGGTATCGTCAAAAAAGGTGAAAGTGAAAATGTACGAATCTGGCTAGAGGTGGCGAATGAGAATGGGGGTCGTAAAATCCTTCCTTTCACAGGTATTTTGCCTGCCGATGCCTATATATGGTCAAGTTTCAGAGACGAGACTGACTTGATGCGGCGTTTTCAGCAAATGACCGATGATCAGGGAGATGTCAGAAGAGGATATTACGGCATTGTTGGTAACTATTCGGTGGTAAAGAACTGTCGAATTATTAAAGATGTTTATATCGGAGAAAACGCATATATCAAAGGAGCGAACAAGCTCAAAAATCTCACGATTCAAAGCAGCCTGGAAGAACCCACGCAAATCGGTGAAGGGGTTGAAATGGTCAATGGAATCATAGGCTATAACAATCGGATCTTTTATGGCGTAAAGGCTGTCCGTTTTGTCACCGGTCGAAATGTCCAGTTAAAATATGGTGCCAGGCTGATCAATTCTTTTCTGGGACCCAATTCTACCGTTTCATGCTGCGAAATTCTCAATAATCTGGTGTTCAACTTTCACGAGCAACATCACAACAACTCTTTTCTTATAGCATCTACAGTTATGGGACAATCCAATATCGCTGCAGGGGCCACTATAGGCTCTAACCATAATAGTCGTGCGGCCGATGGTGAAATCATTGCCAATCGGGGATTTTGGCCCGGCTTGGAAACCAATTTTAAACACAATTCCCGGTTTGCCTCCTTTGTCCTGATCAGCAAAGGAACCTTTGAAAGAGAGATGAACATCATATTTCCTTTTTCTCTGGTCAGTATGGGAGATGATCCGTCAATCATTCAAATCTTGCCGGCGTATTGGTTCCGTTACAATATGTATGCACTGGCTCGTAACGCCTGGAAATTTCAAAAGCGTGACAAGAGAAAAATCAAAGAACAGCATATCGAAATGGATTACCTGGCACCAGACACGGTAGAGGAAATGCTCGGTGCTATGGAAAGGCTGGAAAACGAGCTGATCCAAAAAGAGGGATTCGATCATGATCACCTAAAGACGGATATGCCTATCGCGGATGATCTGACGCTGACCCTGGAGGGATTGGTGAAAAAGGGATGGGCCAAAATAAAAAGACCCGTTCAGGGGTACCGATTGTATCGCAAGATGATAACCTATTATGGGCAAAGGGAATTAAAACGTGCCATGGATAAAATACGAACCAGAGCTCCTCACGAAAACCCCATAGAATATCTGTATAAAAATTTTGATCATGTCGATCGTAAATGGATGAACATCGGCGGACAGCTGATTCCAGAGCAAAAAGTATATGAAATGATTGAAAAAGTCAAACAACGAAACATCGATTCATGGCAAGAGATGCATCGTGCTTATGATCAGCTATGGCAACAGTATCCCGACCAGAGAATGCGACATGGCGTGCACACATTACTAAAAATCACAAACCGAACGTGCAGCGACATTGATCATTCATGGATATCGGACCAGCTCCAAGAGATGGTTCGTACGGACGAACTTTTGCTCAAATGGACCATCCAGTCACGCCAAAAAGACTTTGACTGCGATTTTCGACAAATGACTTGTCGAAATGAAAAAGAGTTGATAGCGGTGATGGGAAATCTACAGGAAAATCCTTTTATTCAGGAATACCAGGAACAACACAACAATCTAGTCGGACAAATCAACGAATTGATCGATTGGCTGGACGAGATGAAGAAAAAAAGCGATTCATGAGTCTCTGACTCTTGAATCGGGGGGCTTTTGTCGAGAGACTCTGATGCGCGATCAACTTGATAGAAAACAGGGAGCATCAGAGTCATGGCAAAGTTTATTTGGAGGGCATTTTGTATTTGGATCTTTTTTCATACTCGCGGATTTTTTTATGCTCCTTTGATTGGGGAGTAAACTGTCTTTTTGTACGTTTGGACATCTTTTCTGTCTCTTCGATACCCAGTCGTTCCCTTATATACATATAAACAGCCATAGTATTGCCCCGGGTCCGCATGAGAACTGATTTTTGTAAGGGGTTATTGCTTTTCAGTTTAACACCTTTTTCATTATACGTCACCGTATCGAAATCGTGATAAAATCCATATTCAGTCGATTTAATATTACTTTTGTCAGTAACACGCAGTCGGTACCCTTTTTCATAGAGTGTCCATTCTTGATCCTTTCCCTGCTTGCTCACCCAATTGGCTATAGGTCCTGCCAGAAAAATCAATGCATACACGATATAAACCGGCACCTTTTGCAAAAAGGGCAACAAATCAGCCCCAAACCAATAGATGGCCGCGGCCAGAACGAGAATGACACTGAAAATCGTGACTAACAATTTTCTGGACCGCTCTGGTTTGTATAACCAGGACATGTGCTGTTTGCCGACCTTACGTTCGAGATCTTTGTCAGTTTTAAGCAAGTTAAATTCGTTCATCGTAAACTCCGAGTCAGATAGACTCTCTGAAACACATTTTCAGATCTGCAGCGACTTTAATAGGTATACAGAGATTATAGACTTGCACACCCAATTCGATACCATAAAAATCACCGCGCTACACTAATCATAACCTTATTGACCTTGCAGTTCATTCCTCAGGAATGAACTTTTTCCTGATCAAAGAGATTTGAGTTTTGATAATAATTTTTCAAAAACATTTCTTGTCGCATCGTTCATGGCTTTTACCACACCGGCAGCGCCACTCTCGGTAATGGGGACGATGTTTTGAATTTCACCTGTCCAAACAGGATTAGCTTCCGCGTCCATAATTTGCACCCAAATGGCGACTTTTGCCTGGCGACCCTGAGGCGTATAGCTTTCTTCAAACGCTAAAACCGTAATCTCTAAAGAAAGACGGTTGTCAAAATGAGATAGTGATCCATCAACCCATTTAAAAAGTCCGGATTGACGTAAATACTTTATCAGATGTTCGCGCAAATGATCGACTGGGGGAGCAATCCAAAACCGGTAAGGATCAAAGCGATACTCGAAAGAATCCAATCGATAGATCAAATGATTCTGTTTATAGGGAGCCTCCCCCTCTAGAGGAACGATACGGATAGCCTCAATCGAAGAGTGTATATCAAGAGAATCAGGATCTCCCAAAGAAAGGCTATAATGAAAAGTTTGGGGTGGTTTTCCGCAATTCATTAAAAATAAAAAGATAAAGACAAGACCCCAGATATTTTTCATAATGGTCCTCTTATTCTATAGTTCGGGGTTCCGGGTATTCTTTGCGTATCAGCAGCCAGGGCCGCTCTTTTAGAGATTCGGTCAATTGATTCATATGAATAGTTATATCCCGTATACCGTGCATGGTCTGATTCCATTGTTCTCGATTGTCGCCAACAGTGTGATCCAATTCCTGAACCAGGTCGTTTACGCTTTGTGCCATCGATCTTGTCTGCGCCAAAGTCATTTCCAACTCGAGCAGGTTATTATGCAAGGTAGAGTCATTGCGGGACATGATTTGATTGGCCATATCCACGGAAGATTCGAGTTTGCGGGAGAGTCTGTTCATATTGATCATCAACTCATTCATATGCCGGGTGTTTTGAGTAGCAATTTGGTTCATGGCTTTGAGCATGGAAGCAATCTGCTGTCGATTTTCTTCATTTAACAAGTCATTGATGCTTTTAAGCAACTCAGTGGCTTGCTGCATGGCCTGTCCTGCCGGTTCGGTCAACTGGACAAAGCCTGGCACATCCTTGGTTTTGAGAACAGAACCAGGAGGCAAAAGGGGTGCTCCCGGAGTGCCCGGCGAAATTTCCACATAATAGGCCCCCATGATACCCAGGGTAGTTAGAAATGCCCGGCTATCCTTACGAACGGGAGTATTTTCCTTGATCTCTAAAACAAGCTCAATTTCTGCAGAATCGAGTCCGGCAAATCTCACTTGCTGAACACGTCCGACCTCGAGCCCGCCAAAGCGCACCAGAGAGCCTTTTTCGATCCCACCGATATATTCAAAATGAGCTCGATAGACATCCTTGTCCCCCCATCTGTTTATTCCCATGATCGTCAGTAAAAAAGCTAAAAGCAGAATCAGACTGACAAGAATAAAGAGACCTGCTTTTATCTCATTCGATTTGTATTCCATTCCGCTCCTTATGGTTCAATCAACGATCTGACATAGTGATCGCGGTTCATCGACTCATCATCAGGCTGGCGTTCGAGAAACTGTCTAACCTGAATGATATGGCTGTTTTTCATTTCTTCCGGGGTACCTACAAACAATACTTTGCCCTGGTCAAGCAAAGCGATACGATCGGCAATGAGAAATACCGACGCCAGTTCGTGGGTCACCACAATGATGGTCATATTAAACGCTTTTTTAAGCTTTAAAATCAAATGATCGATACCCACGGCCACGATAGGATCCAGCCCCGCAGAGGGTTCGTCGCAAAACAAGAGTTCGGGATCCATTGCCAGGGCACGGGCTAAAGCAGCTCGTTTTTTCATGCCTCCCGACAACTGGGCGGGATAATAATCTTCAAATTCAGCCAGGCCCACCAGTTCGAGCTTCATGCGCATCATAATTTGAATTGTCGATTCTTCGAGAGAGGTGTGCTCGCGTAAAGGCAAGGCAACATTATCGCCAATGGTCATGGAATTGAATAGTGCGCCATTCTGAAACAACATGCCGATCTTTTTCTTGGTATTATGAAGCAAAGCAGCATCGCTATTTATCCAATCCTCTGTTTTGATATAGACCTCACCCGCAGATGGTTTGTCCAAACCCACCAGATGCCGCAACAATGTGCTTTTACCACATCCTGAGCGTCCCAGGATCACAAAAGTCTCGTGCGGAAAGATCTTGAGGTTGACACCTTTAAGCACATCCCGTTTCCCGTATCGGGTGTGTAAATTTCGTATTTCGATAATAGGTTCTGGCATAATAAAGTTTTATGAAAAAAAGAGTGCTGTAAAGATCACATCAGCGAAAATGATCATAAATATAGAAGCCACTACCGAGGCGGTTGTGGATTTGCCCACTCCCTCGGCTCCTCCTTTGACATGAAATCCCTGGTAGACACCAATCAGAGCAATAAGCAGGGCAAAAATGACACTTTTCGTCAGACCGGTAAAAAAGTCTTTGAGCAGTATCGCTTCTGCTGTGTGTTGATAATAGGCCAGCAATGGAAGATTTAACCGGGTCAGGGCAAGGACAAACCCCCCAACAATCCCGAGAAAATCTGCAATGATCGTCAGACAAGGCAATACGATGAGCATTGCCAGAGTCCGTGGAACGACCAAAAAACCAACAGGATTGATCGCCATGGTTTCCAGAGCATCGATTTCTTCGGAAACACGCATGGTACCAATTTCTGCGGCAATCGCGGATCCGCTGCGTCCGGCGATGATAATAGCAGTAATCAGAGGCCCCAACTCCCGGGTGATAGAAACTCCGACCAGATCAGCGACATATATTGTGGCACCGAAACGAGTGAGCTGATAAGCCGCTTGCATTGCAATGATCAGTCCGACGAAAAACGAGATCACCCCGACAATGGGCAGCGAATCGACCCCGATCCGCACCATCTGCTTGACAGTCTCTTGCCAGCGCAGATGCTCGCCCCGGAAAGGCGCGATAAAAATCCAGTACAAGGTCTGTTTTGCCAGCAAAGCGATACGAGCCACCTGACCGAGGAAATTAAAAACCTGACGGCCAGGAGCACCAAAAAAGGCTTGCCATTTCATGCCAGATCCAACTCTGCCAGTGCTGACTGCCGGTCTTTATACATAGGAAACACGGAATCGAGGCGTGTGAGTTCAAAGACCTGTCTCACTTCGGGTTGAACACCGGATAAAACAAATCGCCCTTTAACCTGGTTACACTGTTTATACCCCTCTACCAAAGTCGCTACTCCGGAACTATCCATATAAGTTACCTGATTCATATCCATTATAATCACAGGGATTTCACCACTGATTGTTTCAAGAATTTCCTTACGTAATGCAGGCGAAGAGTAGAGATCAATCTCACCCTTGATAACCAGTACCAGGGCAGAATTGACCTCTAGCTTTTCAATTTTAAGATTCAATCACTTTTCCTTTCGGCAAAACTTTAATCAAGACCAATCGATTGCCAACCTCGGCCAAATTTTGATAAATAACATCATCCATCACAGTGCGGATCAAATGCACACCAAGCCCTCCGGGTCGCAATTCGTCTAGAGGTCGTGGCTTGATGTCATTTTTATCTACCTGTTCACCCTGGTCCACGATATTGATTTCCAATTTTGCGTGATTAATGGTGACCTGAATAATGATGGGGTGCCCAGATTGTCCCTTATACGCATGGCGTATTACATTGGAACACGCTTCATCAACAGCCAATACAATTTTGCTGGAATCAAAGCTTGTAAAGCCAGCCAATTCGCAAATTTGGCTTATGGTTCCCCGGACCACTCTTAGGTATCTTGGGTCGCTATTAAAGCGTATTTCGAATTTTTCTGCCATGAGAAAGTCTTTTTACGCCACAGCTCTTCCTTTTTAAGGTTAAATCCTGTTAAATTCATCCGGGTTCTTTTGCTCGATGGCTCTCTTGGATATTTTTTTCTATCGTATCTCAAATAACAACCCATTCGCGGCAACTTTTGTTCCAGGTACCACCAGTGAGTCTGACGCACAGGATAAAAATCCATGAAAAAGACGGTTTCAGTCAACTTTTTCATCTTTTTGATCATGGTTTAACAAAAAATGAGTTACGGGTGAACAATGGTTATAAGTAAAGTTCAACCCTGTAATGTGTTCTTTATCTAAAGCAACCGAATTTTCTAATGAGCATCGAGCCAATTATCCGCTGTTCCCATCTCTACTTTCAGGGGCACAGCCAGATCCATGGCGCCTTCCATTTTTCCACGAACCAGTATCTCGATCTGATCTAATTCCCTCCGGGGTACGTCGAATGTCAATTCGTCATGGACCTGCAAAATCATAGTTGTTTGCAACCTATTTTTTTGCAATTCACGGTCGATATTGATCATGGCCAGTTTTATCATATCAGCGGCACTGCCCTGAATCGGTGTATTGATTGCAGTGCGTTCTGCGAATTCTCGAATGCGGCGGTTCTCACTGTTGATCTCGGGAATATATCTGCGTCGACCCAACAGTGTTGTCACATAACCATTTTTTCTGGCAAACTCTACGGCCTCGGCCATAAATTTTTGTACATTGCCATAATTGGCAAAATAGGTCTTTATAAATGCATCGGCCTCTTCAGGGGATATTCCCAGCCTCTGTGAAAGCCCATAAGCACCCATACCATACATGATGCCGAAATTCACTTCTTTCGCTTTGCGTCGTTGATCAAAAGTCACTTGAGCCGGGTCGACATCAAAGACGATTCCTGCAGTCAGGGTATGCACATCCACATCATTTTTGAATGCATCCAAGAGTTGCGGATCTTTGGAAAGATGCGCCATGATACGCAATTCAATCTGTGAATAATCGGCGTCCAGAATGATATGCTCTTTGTCCCTTGGGATGAACGCCCGGCGAATCTCTCGTCCCATATCCGTGCGAATAGGAATATTTTGGAAATTGGGTTCGCTGGATGAGAGACGACCGGTAGAAGTGATGGTTTGATTAAAGGAACTGTGTACTCTGCGGGTCTCCGGATGAATTAATTTCGGCAATGCATCGACATAGGTCGATTTCAATTTTGCCAACTGCCGATAGTTGAGAATTTCTCGGGGCAAGTCATGTTTTTCCGCCAGAGTTTCCAACACATTGACATCCGTGGAATAGCCGGTCTTGGTTCTCCTCACTATAGGCAGTTTCAATTTTTCGAACAATATGACACTCAGTTGTTTGGGAGAATTGATATTAAACTCTTCTCCGGCCAATTCATAGACATATTTTTCCGCATCCGCCATGGCAGATTCCAATTTTCCTGACATTTGGTGTAAAAAATCGCGATCGATCCTTACCCCGGCTTTTTCCATATGCATCAGCACAGTGACAAGTGGCATTTCGACCTGGTGAAACAGTCTTTCCAATTTAAGAGTTTCGAGTTGTTTTTGCAATTCATTGCACAAGCGCCAGGTAATGTCTGCATCTTCACAGGCATATTGGGCCACCTGTTCAATATCGACTTTATCCATCGTTAGCTGCTTTTTGCCGGAGCCGATCAGACTGGTTATGGATATTTTTTTAAATCCCAGAATATTCAAACTCACCAGGTCCAGATTATGTTGTCTGGCAGAAGGGTCGATCAAATAGCTTGCGATCATGGTATCGAAATCCAGGCCTTTGACCGTAAACCCGGCACGATCCAGTACCAGCATATCATATTTGGCATTATGTCCGCATTTTTTGATGGTTTCATCCTTTAAAACCGGACCCAGAATTTGCCTGACCTGATCCAAGGAGAATGGTGTAAATTTCTCTCCTTTTCCCTGAACCGGAACATAAAATGCCTGACCCGGTATCCAGGAAAAAGAGAGACCAACCAACTCGGCCACCATGGGGTGGGTATGAGTGGTCTCGGTATCGAACGCAAAACGTTTGGCCGCGAAAAGATTTTTTGCCAGAATTTCCAAAGTATTAACAGTATCGATAACAGAATAATCGATATCCGGCTCTACTTTGCGTTCAGAAAATCTTTCGACCAATGAATTGATTTCCACATTTTGAAAAAAATCGACCACATCCTGGCTATCATAGTCGCCTAACTTTAGATCTTCAGGACCAACGTCCAGTTCCATATCACATTTGATGGTGGCCAGCTCTTTGGACAGCAGAGCGGATTCTTCGCTGCCTTCCAGGGCGGTTCTGGCCCGTTTATTGGCGATAGAATCGACATTTTTTAGAATAGTTGCCAAATCGCCGTATTCTTTGAGCAAGTTTACGGCTCCTTTAGGGCCAATGCCGCTTACACCTGGAATATTGTCGGAAGAATCTCCGACCAGCGCAAGATAATCGATGATTTGGTCAGGCCTGATCCCCATCTTTTCCTGAACACTCTGGGCATCTAGCCACTCGGGTTCGTCGCCGGATCTCTTTGGATTCAGTACTTTGACTTTATTCGAGATCAGCTGCAGCATATCCTTGTCACCGCTGACCAGGATCGTCTCGATATCTTTTTTCGAAGCCAATGCAGCCAAGGTCCCCATAATATCATCGGCTTCGAAGCCGGGCTGCGAGAGATTGGGGATTTTTAGCTTTTCAAGCATCTCGTGAATGCGGGGCAACTGTTCGACCATTTCCTCAGGCATATCGGCACGCTGTGCTTTATACTCTTTATATCTTTCATGTCTAAAAGTTGGTGCAGAGGTATCAAAAATAACGGCAAAATAATCAGGGGCTTCCTGATCGATAATATTGAGCAGAGTCTTGGTAAAACCAAAAACAGAGCTCACATTTTCACCACGCGAATTGATCAAGGGATTTCTGATAAACGCATAAAAAGCCCGGTATGCCAATGCAGAACCATCGATGAGATATAAACGCTTGGACATAGAATTTCCTATTGGATACACCTGATTGATTTTATTGCAAAGAGATAATTGTTTAAAAAAAATGTTGTAATCTATAACAGAATTGAATTTACATAAAAAGAGTCAAGCATGCAATAGATTATTCAGATGAATTGGCGGATGGCAACGAGTCCAATATTCAGGTTTCTACAAATATCTGTAAAGAAACATGTTGAAAAAAAGCCGCTCCAAACCATTTTTTCAAATCACGATATCATTTCACTCGTTTTTTACTTGGCATTTTGAGAAAAGATTAATATAATAAATGCTGCAAAGCCAAACCATAACATGAGGAATTTTTATGAATGCACAACGTCAAAATCAGATAAATATTCAATTGGGTGAAAAAGAAGCAGAAGGAATTTATTCCAATCTGGCGCTCATCAGTCACTCTCCCGCGGAATTCATTTTTGATTTTACACGTGTTCTGCCAGGAGTGCCCCAAACAAAGGTTTATGCGCGCATCATCATGACTCCTCAGCACGCCAAATCATTGTTAAAGGCACTGCAAGACAATATCCAAAAATTTGAAGATCAATTCGGCGAGATAAAAGTTGCCAAAGAAATGAATCAACACCAAAACCAGATCGGTTTTCAACCGCAAAAAAGCAAAGATTCTGAAGAGTAGGTTGATTTGTGATTGGTATCCTTAAAAAAAACAGCATATTGGGTTTTATCATCACCCTTTACTTTTGGAGTGCCGGGCCAGCTATTGGGGCAAATTTTACCCCTCTGTGGGGGGGAATAGGCATTCAAATGAGTATCTGGAAGCCCACTTCTCTGGACAACAGACCGAGTGAGCCATTTCATCTCGTTAAAGGCTCGCAAATGGCGAAATCTCTATTTCTTTTGTCACCCATGTGGCAGGGCCTTTCGCTGCGATTACAGACGATGCAATGGCAAATCGATTTTGATACAACTCCAACCAAGGTGCACGTTCGTATTCTGACTCTGGATATCAAACAACAAATCGTCACTCAGACACGCATCAGTCCATTTCTCATTGGTGGAGCCTCCCTCATCTGGGGTAAGGAAAACTCTCAGAGTGCCAATCCCGATTTTAATCGCCTGGGTAGTGGTCTGCAGGTGGGTGCTGGAGTCGATTTCTTTCTCTCATATAAAATCGGCCTGGCGTTTGAATACCAATATTTATATGCAAAACTCTTACATCCCTTGGGACCCACCGATAATTATACCGGTCCTAACCTGGGAGCAAAGCTTTTTATCACTTTTTAGTTTTTCGCTGTATTTTATTGATTCAAACCTGTTCAATATTGAAACAAGCCCAAAACAATTCTTACATTCATTCGCTTCCTCTGGCAAATCACACCAATCCAAGTACCTGTTTTTCCTGGAATAAAATTTTTCATAGGCAAAAAGAAAACAGGTATGATTGTTGCTCAAAGAGAACGGATTCATCTATGAAATATCTTTTGGAGGATTATCTTTTGAAGCGATTATTGATAACCGGAATTGTGTTCATACTCTGTACTTCTATACTATCGGCAAAGACCTGGAAAATCATGCCTATCGGTGATTCAATCACAAAAGGAGTGGGCGATGATGATGACTATGGTTATCGAGATGATCTATCCGACTATCTTAGCCAGCGTGGAATCAGTCATACATTTGTCGGACCGGATGGTGTCAATTATCCTGGATTTTTTCAGAGGGGTGCCGAGATCCAGGAATTCCTCAGTGGCGGGATTAAAGCACTGACTGCTGATATTATCAACACCTTTCAGCCTGATCTTATTATTGTTCATCTCGGAACCAATAATTTTGACATGATTGCTGCTCCTTATTCCGATGACAGAGGAATCACGGTAAAGAGCACGGCCTCGGGTCATCTGGCCAATCTTGTCAAACATATCTATTCCCTGGCACCCAATACACGCCTTGTCCTGAACAAGATTCCGCCTCGTAGTGGTGCCGAAGCGTTTGTCCAGAGTTTCAACGCAGAAATCGATCAAATGTTTTTTGACAATCCTCCGGGATTCGTGCAAAGCAAACTCACGATAGCCAATGCAGTCATTGCCAACAACAATATCGGTAGCGACGGTATTCACCCTACGCCCTATGGCTATGCCAAACTGGCCAATGAACTGGGACGCCTGATCGAAGGATTAAACAGTCCTGAAACCTGGCCTCCCTCTTCCATCAACTGGTTGAGTTTGGCAGATATCGACGGAGCAGCTTCGCTGCAGTGGAGAGCCGTGGGCGATGATGGCAATACCGGCCGTGCAAATTTGTATGAATTGCGGTATGCGACCTATCCGCTTAGCCAAAACAATTTTTCCAATGGGACACTTTATTCGCTCTCGCAACCCCAAAAACCACCCGCCGTCGAAGAGGCAACCATTACCGATCTCATCCCTGGAACGATGTATTATTTCGGCATCCGGGCCTATGATGAACTCAACAACAAGAGCTCGATCAGTACCGCCTCATTGGAAATTCAACCCCCGCCGGGCAATGAATTTTGTGATGATTTTTGTATTAACAGATCAGGAACGATCTGGTCACTGCATCCCGATTATCTGATCAATGAAGCCACATGCGAACTGATCAATACCAGTACCATTTCAGGCTGGCATGCCTTGGCCATCTATAATGATGGAGCCTATAACTCGCAGGTTCGCTCGTTTAAAACATCGCTCACCTGGTCTTCTTCTGCATCCACTGTTCCCCCAAATGGTGGCGTGTTTACGACAGGCCTTGCGGTCATGCTCTCCAGCGATGAATATGAAACCGCCGAAGGATATGTGATCACCCTCCGACAGGGAAATGTCTTTTTATGGGAATGGAAATATGGAAGATTGACAGAATTGGATCGCAGTGCCATTCCAGTGGACTATGTTCCACCTCCACAATCTACCATTGAAGTCAGATACAAGTACAATTTTCAAAAGAAACATACGTTTAGTGTATTTGTAAACGAAACCTGGCTGGGTGAACTTTATGATGAAAACATGCAACAAGGGCTACCTGGCAGTGACAGGCTTTATTCAGGCGTAATGTTATTCGGCAATTCCCCGAATAATATCGATCAATTCTGTATTGAAGTCCCGCCTCTGGATCCGGATAGCATGGTGGTCTATGCAGGAAATGATCAACGCGGCAGAATTACCGAACCTCTGGCCAATCCTCTTACGATTCAGGTAATTGATGTCAACAAGATACCGGTGCCGAATGTAATCGTAGATTTTAGCCAAATCTCGGGGGGTGCCTTTCTGAGCACCGACTCTATAGAACAAAAGTTCAACGGAAATATCTGGCTCGAAGGTGAATCAGGCGAATTTGCAGGTCCCTATGTTGAAGGTGCAGCTGCTGAAGCATCGGGGAAAAAATATGTTTACGTCCCGAGAGTATCAGATTATTACGGTGTCGGAAAAATGACATATAAAGCCTATATACCCAAATCAGGCTCTTATAAGCTTTATGTACGCGGGCAGGGACCCGATAACAGTGCCAATTCTATTTTTGTAAAATTCCCTGGCATCGACTCTTTACGGATGGATTTTGAGCCCGAAGACGTGGGTTGGTTCTGGTATGAATTCAAGCCCAGACAATTCAGGCTCGATAAAGGCTTTGTTGAATTTTCCATCATTAATCGCGAACCCGGCTCATTGGTCGATCGTCTCTTGTTGACACTAAATCCTGCACCACCGGATGCCGGAACAGGCGGAAGCAACCAGCGTGACATTTTTTCCAATATAACCTCCGAATCAGGACTCGCCTATACTAAAGTCACTTTTTCCGAACAAGCCGGACAAGTTAAAGTCAGAGCCTATGCACCTTCGGTTCCACAAAACAATGATATCACATTTGCCGTTTATGGCGACGCAGGTGCACCCGTGAGTATGGTCGCAAACTCACCGACTGTCATTCAGGGAGTTGCAGGCAAGCCGTTAGATCAGGCATTTGCCGTGCAACTCGTCGATGCATATAACAATCGATGTGCAGGTGTCGCAGTTGATTTCAGTGTCATTTCCGGCGACGGCCATTTTGGGGGCGATAATGGTATCACGGTGAGTTCTGACCAGAATGGTATCGCCTCAGCCACATTGAACCTGGGATATGGTTCAGAGCCAACCCTGGCAAAAGCCACCGTGCAAGATCACCCAGAATTAGAGCCTGTACAATTTCAGGGATTGGCAGATGTGGGTCCGGCGGAAATGGTTTTACTCTCTTCCAACAATGTGACCGGTCAGGTGGGCACACCGATTTCAGAGCCGGTAAGGATCAAAATCCTCGATACCGATAGCAATGCTTTTCCGGCTTTTCCCGTCATCTTTACTGTCGAACAAGGAAATGGCAAGATCAACGGGTCGCATTCTGCGTTTACCGACACTACAGATCAGGATGGGATCGCTTCAGTACAGTGGACTCTGGGGGAAGCTGCAGGCACAAATAATAACCAGTTGATCATATCTTCAAAAGTTCCTTTAACCCATTCACCAATACAAATTCTCGGCAGTGCCTCTGCCGGAGACCCAAGCCAAATCATCATGGTCAAGGGAAATAACCAATCACAGAGCGCGGGACGTCCTTTTAAAGATTCACTGATCGTCAAAATCGCAGATCGCTTTGGAAATGCCCGCCAAGGTCACTCGGTCACATTTACACGGGAACAAGGGGATGGTCTGTTTGACGGTCAATCCGAGATCACTCGGGTTTCAAAAGCAAACGGCCAGGCTGCAGTCCTCTATACAGCCGGAAGTACGGTCGGAACACATCGTATCAGGGTTCAAGCCTTTCCCCCACTCGACGGGCCAAAATATTTCAATCTTTCGGTCACCCCGGTTGAAGCGAGTGAGATACAAATCACTGCAGGTGATAATCAGGAAGGTGTCGTTGCACAATCCCTTGCAAATCCTTTCCAGGTGCAACTGCTCGATCCCTTTGGTGAGCCTGTGCCGGACTTGTCCGTTCTCTTAAAAACCATACAAGGCAATGGTCGGTTTGAAAATGGACTCGACTCTATTATTGTCAACACCAATTCCCAAGGTTATGCATCCGCATCTTTTATGTTGGGCACCAAAGGAGGATATCTGTATAACCATATTCGGGTTTCAATAAATGATCCCACGGTTATTCCGGCCATCATTAAAGCAACGGGACTGGCAGGAACAGCGCATAACATTTCCGCTGATTCGGATACCACCTTTTTCGGTCGCTGCGGAGAAAAAGAAATCACGCTTCGGGTATTGATAAAAGATCAATATAACAATCCTAAACCGAATCACACCGTAACCTTTCAAACATTCGGCAATGGTCTATTCAACAACAATGCCAGCACTGTAAGACTGAGTACCAATCAAAACGGTATCGCAGCCGCAGCATTTACCATGGGCAGCAATGCTACAACACCGGAACAAGTTCTCGCAGTCTCGACTGTTGGCAATACAAACTCCCCCCTTCTGGGAAGCCCGGTCACATTTACAGGCTATTTTGAGCCAGGAGAACCCGATATATTGAACATTCTGTACGGTAATAACCAGACAGGCATGATAGAGACCACCCTGGAGGACTCGTTAGTGGTTCAGGTTCTGGATGCCTGCGGCGTCCCTGTTCCCAATGAGCGTGTACACTTTCAAGTGACAGCAGGTGGCGGGATGTTTGGCAACTCGGAAGTTTATAGCCCGATAACCGATTCCCAGGGCAGAGCTTTTGTTTTTTGGACATTAGGTCCGATCGCCGGAAATTTAAACCAGCAGGTTACAGTAAGAATGCCGGATGTTGATGTTATCGATTCACAGAGGATATACGCCACTGGTATCGCCGGCCTTGCCGATAAACTAAGTGCTGCAGGAGATACTCTCTGGCAAAACAAGGCTGTCAATAGCAGCGTGCTCGCCAGAGCCCAGGTTACTGACAATCGCGGCAACCCCATAGAAGGACATCCTGTAAAGTTCACGGTTTCTGAAGGAGGCGGTCATTTGCAAGAACAAAACACTGTGACTGTCGCCACCAATAAGGAAGGAATCGCAGAAATCGATTGGACCCTGGGCACTATGCCCAAGACAAACCGATTAAAAGCCGAATCTCTTCTCAATGGTGTACCCTTGACTCATTCACCGGTATATTTCCAATCGGAAACGCGTGCAGCACTGGCATATTATATCGAAAGGATTTCCGCCAAACAGGATACAGGTATTATTGGGGAATTACTCTCCAATCCCATTCGCATTCGTATCACCGATCAATTCGATAATCCGGTTGCCAATTATCCGGTCTTTTTTAATCTTATTCAAGGGAATGGTGCCAAATTTCAGACCGCAGTTGAAGCAGACACAGCGACTGTTCGTACAGATGTTCTGGGAACTGCTCAAGTCTTTCTCAAACTGGGGCCAAATGCCGGTACTTATACGGTTCAGGCCAAATCACCTCTTGGCAACCTGGTAAGCAAAGATCTGGGCAGCCCGGGCCCTATTGTGCTGACCTTTGAAGCTTTACCTACAGAGGCGCACAAACTCATTGTCACCAGTGCGAAACAGCTAACAGATCGGGTACGATCACATTTCACCATCAAAGCCCGTGTGGTCGATCAAAACGGCAATCCCATTCAATATCACCCTGTTTATTTTGAAGTTCTCGATCAACAGAGCCGCTTGAGTTCCGGGGATGATTCGACAATCGTCAGCAGCCGGCAATCTGACATTGAAGGAAATGTGTCCATAGACTGGATTTTGGGTACACTGGCTGGTCCGAATGTGAATCGATTGCAGATCTCATCATATAAAAGAACAGAATCGCATTTACAAGATTCTCCGGCACTCATTACCGCAAGCTTAAAAGCCGGTTCACCCAACAATGTCGGGTCAAGGTTATCGGCAGAATCTCCCATAGCTGCAGACGGACTAGCCACATCTCGCATAGATATCCATCTGGCAGATATGTTTGGAAATGCCATTGCCAATCAATCGTTGAATGTAAGCGTGATCCCCCCACAAGGAGTAGAGATCACACAGCCCGGTGACACAGATCTCAATGGCAATACAGCAGCCGTGCTAAAATCGACAGTGAGCGGTGAAAAAATCGTGCAAATGACTGTACCCGGGCAACCAGAATTCTCCATGAGCGCGCAGGTCACATTCACCTCAGGAGCGGCGGCTGATCTGGTGATCTATTCAGGCAATAATCAAATTGGCAACAGGGGAACAGTATTGGATTCCGCTCTCATTGCCACAGTGATAGATCAAAACGACAATCCTGTTGCTGATATCCCTGTTCAGTTCAAGGTAGGATCCGGAGGAGGAAGATTCATGGAAAATGAATCGGCTATCCTGGAAACGCATACCGATTCGGCTGGCCTGGCACGTGCACATTATATTTTGGGGGATCAGGTCGATCAAGCAAACTATATCGAAGCGCAGATTGGCGTGCCCGAACTCGATAAATCTGTGGTTTTTCGATGCGATGCATTGGCCAATACAGCCAAAGATATGGAGATTTATGGTGCGGCCACCTTTAACGGTACAGTAGGGGATACGCTGACTGACTCTCTGGCTGTGCGGGTTACTGATTCTTCCGGTAAGCCGGTTTATGGTGCTCAAGTCATATTTGAACCCCAATCCCAGGGCGCCATGATCCTGAATAGTGGAAATATTTTAACGGACTATAATGGAGTGGCGCGGGCTGCTTATCGTCTCGGGACGCATGTAGGCAGTCAGGAAATCCGGGCTCAAATCGACGGTATTCCCAAACAACTCTTCTTTCTGGTTACAGGGTCAGCGGCAAAAGCGACACAACTCAAACTCTTTAGTGGGAACTCGCAAACAACGATTGTCAATAAACCTCTGGCCCAACCTCTTATTGCAAGGACACTGGATCGTTTTAATAATCCTGTTGCCAATGTTCCTGTGAGTTTCAAAGTCATTGAAGGACAAGGCGGACAGTTCAGCCCTGGCGACACGGTTTTATCACGCAGCAATGGGGCCGTCCAGGTTTCATTTACCCCGGGAACTCGTGCAGGTGAATATGTCATCCAGGCACAAGCAGACGGAATTAATGGTCAGGAACCGATTATCTTTACCTGCAATGCATTGGCAGATGCAGCGTTTAAAATTGTCAAGGTCTCGGGCGATAACCAGTCCATGACAGCCGGCAGAACTCTGGTCTATCCTATCGTAGTAAAAGTGATCGATCGTTATGAAAATCCGGTTAATGGATTTACAGTACACTTTTTCAGCAGTTCCGGATTCAATTCGAGCACATTGACTGATGAAAGAGGTCGTGCCACCTGTCGATGGGTGCTAAAATCCCAGCCAGGTGGAGATACCCTTTTTGCAGGTGTGGGATTACAGAACCAGATCGTGTTTTATGCAACAGCGGTAAAAAACAATTATCCTGAATTCTTGTCTATGGTCAAAGATACGACGATCTATTACAATAGAGAATTCAGTTATCCCCTAAAGATAAGAGAGCTGGACGGTGAAAAGGTCTCAACGCAAATGCTCACCAAAACGATCGCCGGGGCTCAATTTGATCCTGAAACAGCACTATTCACATGGACCCCCCAGGCGGAGCAAAAGGGAGGTCCGTACTGGTTCATCTTCAAGGCCATGGATAGTAGAGGAGGACAAGCCTTAGATTCGTTGGGTATTACTGTATCGGGAGAGTCAGCTCCGATTTTCTGGTCCCTGACACCCAACCGTCCGGAAATTTCTCTAGAGATCCCTGCTGAAACCCCGTTTCGAGTGGTCGTCGTCGACCCGGATCCGAATGACATGGACAATCTGGTGTTTTCCTGGTTCATCGATGATCAATTAAAAGCCAAAGGCAAGAACCTGACCGAATTTATTTTTAACAGCGGTGATTATGGAAGGGGTTCACACACAGTTACGGTGCAGGTTACAGATGGTAAGCTTACGACGACTCATGCATGGACAGCAACAGTCACCTCTGTGGAGCTCGCACTATTTGAGGCAATAGCTGTTCCTTATAAAGGTATTGTTCTGCAATGGCAGACCCGTTCGCAAAAAAATAATATTGGATTTAATGTCTGGCGAGGATTGAGTGAAAACGGCAAATTCGAACGACTCAATGATAAGCTCATCGCCAACACTGAATCGGGAGAATATACATTTGAGGATCCTCATGCAGTACCGGGAATGAAGATTTGGTACAAGCTGGAAGATATCAGTAAAGACGGCACCGAATCTTTTCATGGTCCTGTCATGGCTCAATCGACGGTTCCTGAAACCTTTCAGGTCCTGCAAAACTTTCCCAATCCATTCAATCCGGAAACCAAAATCCGTTTCCAATTGCCCAAAGATATGGATACCCGGGTAGGCGTATATAATCTCAAAGGACAGCTCGTAAGAATGTTGATCCAGGCCACAATTAAAGCGGGTTACCAGGAAATTCGCTGGGATGGTCGCGATGAACAGGGAAAACGGGTAGCCTCTGGCGTTTATTATTATCGAATTCAGGCTGGGCCGCATGATGAAATACGGAAAATGGTTTTGATCAAATAGACGCTTCGACGAGCTGCCCGCTCCCGCTGCATCCGGTTCGGCAAAGTTGCCGGACCGGTTTTTTTATTTGTTTACAGAACATAGGTTATCCATTCGACCAACGACCTCACCTCATGGCTGGCAGGCATTGCTTTGGATTTGTAATCCCCAAAAAATATTCCTATCTTTATAATCTTTTCATAGGAGCTATCTATGCCATTTTTAGGCGAAATCGCTGCCCTGAGCGCTGCAGTGCTATGGGGAGGTACCACACTCGCTTTCGAATCCGCGGGTCATCGGGTAGGAGCGTTTGCGACAAACCTGTGGCGTATCGTGTTTGGGCTGATATTTCTTTGCATTGCGCTGTTCATTACAACCGGTCATGTCTTTCCGTTCCAGGCATCCGGAGAACAGATCATGTGGCTCGGACTGAGTGGTATTGTGGGCCTTGCCATCGGCGATGGGGCCTTATTTGCCTGTCTGGTCATCCTGGGTGCCCGACGCGCCACATTGCTTTTATCCCTGGCGCCGGCATTCGCGACGGTGCTGGCATGGATCTTTCTCGACGAGCACCTCGGCATGATGGCTCTGACCGGCATCGCTCTTACTCTTGTCGGTATCTACTGGGTCATGAGTGAAAAAAACGTACCGGATAAAGTCCACGGTTCCCTATGGCTGGGAATTCTTACGGGTGTACTTGCCGCCCTGGGGCAGGCGGTGGGAGTTATCCTGGTCAAGTTTGGATTTCGCACTGAAATCGATGCGCTTTCAGCTACGATTTTGCGCATGGCGCCTGCCGCTATCGTCTTGTGGCTGGCCGGACTGATCGTGGGCAGAGGTCCGGTTTTGCTGGAGGTCATGCGCAACCGACGTGTGGCCAAATTAATCATCATCGCTTCTATCAGCGGTCCGTTTCTCGGTGTGTGGCTCTCCATCGTCGCGGTTAAATATACAGCAGCAGGTATTGCCTCCACCCTCCTTGCCACAGTGCCGATTGTGGTCATTCCGGTTATCATCATTGTACAAAAAACCGTTCCTTCGGTGCGGGCTATTCTGGGCACGATCATAGCAATCGTCGGAATTGCATTCATCTTTTTAAGATAGATTCTTTTCAGACAGAAAAAGAGCCCGTTGCTATTTTCTCCTCCATTTCATCCCCTATTCACCAAAGACATTTAATCCCTCTTGTCCAAAATAGAAAAAAAGATCAACGCAGAGAAACCAGAGATCACGAAGGAAAGAAAAATGCAAAAGCCACAAGCCAGAGTGCATGGGTTATCTGGTAATCTGAATGAATGCTATTAAACATTTTGGCTAACTAAAATATAAAAAAACAGCACAATCTATTTTCGGATTCCTTGGAAATGATTTTAATGTCGCGAGGTATATACTAGTCTGTGATATTTATCTTTCTCTGCGTGCTCTTTTTTTTTCCATTGCGATCTCTGCGTTCCAGTTTCCGTGAAACCAGTGGGAAATGGGATCTGATTTGGATCGCGTTGTTTTGGAAACACATAAAGCGTGTAAATACAAGGAAACGTAAGGCTATACTGGTTTATCCTGGACAGCAATGACATTTAATAAATAAAAAAAAAGGGCGGCCCTCAAAGGGTCGCCCTTGCAATCTTTTATTGGATTTGACTAGAGAATCGAAAAAGCCACAGTCATACCCGACATGACGATGGCGACCATACTCATCAGTTTGATGAGGATATTCAAGCTGGGACCCGAGGTATCTTTGAACGGATCGCCAACCGTATCACCGATCACAGCAGCTTTGTGGGCATCAGAGCCCTTGCCACCCAAGTGACCTTCTTCGATGTATTTCTTGGCATTATCCCAGGCACCACCAGCATTGGCCATAAAAATCGCCAGAACAAATCCGGCGCCCAGGCCGCCGATCAGCAGACCAAAAACCCCGGCAACGCCAAAGATCACGCCGATGACAACCGGAACGATGATTGCTAAAAGCGAGGGTAAAAGCATTTCACGCTGTGCGCCTTTGGTAGAGATCGCTACACAAGTCGCATAATCCGGGTCGGTTTTACCTTCGAGAATTCCTTTAATTTCCCGGAACTGACGACGGACTTCATCAACCATGGCACCGGCAGCACGACCGACAGCGTTCATGGTCAAACCGCAGAACAAAAAGGCCATCATGGATCCAATAAAAATGCCCATCAAAACCTTGGGATTCATGAGGGTGACTTCATAGTAGCGCATAAAATCGGACAATTCGGCCTGGGCAGTCTGAATGGTTTCACCATTGAAAAAGGTCAGTGTATCTTGTCCGATACGAACCAGGCCGATCTTGAGTTCTTCCACATAAGAAGCCAACAGAGCCAGGGCGGTCAGAGCAGCGGAACCGATGGCAAAGCCTTTACCGGTGGCTGCTGTGGTATTTCCGAGAGCATCCAAAGCATCGGTACGGCTACGAACCTCTTCGCCGAGTCCGGCCATTTCGGCATTTCCGCCGGCATTATCGGCGATGGGTCCATATGCATCAGTAGCCAGGGTAATACCCAGGGTAGAGAGCATACCGACAGCAGCAATACCGATACCATAGAGTCCCATGGACATATTGGCCATATCGAAACCGGATGCAAACAGATAAGCAAAGGTGGTTCCAATAACAATAGCCAGTACGGGAATGGCAGTAGAGAGCATTCCGGTTCCGAGGCCAGCGATGATCACGGTTGCGGGACCGGTATCAGAACTTTCGGCAATAATCTGCGTGGGACGAAACGAGTGAGAGGTATAGTATTCAGTAGCCTTGCCTATCGTGATACCGGTCAACAGACCTATAACGATAGAGCCCCAAAGTCCCCAGGCATTGGGCAGATCGAGCATCATGACCACTCCCAAGGAACAGGCGACAATAAGCACTGAGCTAAGGTTGATTCCTTTACCCAGGGCACCCAACAACTCTTTTTGGCTAGCGCCTTCTTTTGTACGAACATTGTAAATACCGATGATAGAGAGGAGAGTACCGATGGCGCCGATCAGCATCGGAGCGAGAACGCCCTTTAACTGGATAGCGGGGCCCATTTTCATAAATGCGGCAGCACCCAGGGCAGCGGTGGCCAGGATCGACCCTGCATAAGATTCATAAAGGTCAGCGCCCATACCCGCGACATCACCGACATTATCGCCGACGTTATCAGCGATGGTTGCGGGATTACGGGGATCATCTTCAGGGATACCGGCTTCGACTTTACCGACAAGGTCAGCACCGACATCGGCTGCTTTGGTATAGATCCCGCCTCCGACACGAGCGAACAGAGCCTGCGTAGAAGCACCCATCCCAAAGGTTAGCATGGTTGTCGTGATCACCACGAGGGCATGCGTATCGGTTTCAATAGGATATACCGAGGCGAGGACAATAAACCACAGCGAGATATCCAGCAGGGCCAGACCGACAACCACGAGACCCATTACCGCACCACTACGAAAGGCAACTTTGAGTCCAGCATCGAGACTGCGTCGGGCGGCGTTGGTGGTACGGGCCGAGGCATACGTTGCGGTTTTCATGCCAAAGAAACCGGCCAAACCGGAAAAGAAACCACCGGTCAAAAACGCAAAGGGTACCCAGGGGTTCTGCAAATTAAAAATGTAAGCCATGACCGAAAAGAGGCCGGTCAGGACAATAAACACAATAGTAACCACTTTGTACTGCTGTTTCAAATACGCCATCGCACCTTTACGAACGTGCTCGGCAATGGTTTCCATGCGTTCGGTTCCTTCGCTTTCCATCATCATTTGCTTGAAAAAGACCCAGGCAAAGATAAGGGCAGCGATGGAAGCTACAGGGACAATCCAAAACATCCAGTTATACATTTCCTACACTCCAATAGCTGTTTAACCCATTGCATTAATATGATTTATGTCTTAATGAAAGCCGACAGTGAGAGCCGATCGCCACCATGCATGGTATTTTTCTTCCATTTCCTGCCGGGAGGGGAATGCATAAAACCTGAAATGTTCCTGATCACCTACAAAAAAGCCATTCTTGATGGTACGGTACAAAAGATCGTGCTTCATCGCACGAATGACGGTTTTTGTCGGTTTATCGGGTTTTTTTTGCAATCCTACCAGACAGTCCCGCAAGTGAGCGAGATTTTCATATGGTAGATCGTCTGTCGGCGCGTGCAGCGGATCAGTTGCCAGTTCTTGCAGAACCAATTCACAAAAGACGAGTTTTGGCAGATAGATCCTGTTCTCGCTGTTTGTGATAAAGCTACAAAACTCGACCGGATTGAGCCTGCTCGCGATACTCGGATTTACAGGCGCAATCTGTTGATAGAAATGCAGCTCTTGATTCTCTTTTGGCTGAAACTCCCGTTCTTCCAAAGCAAGAACCCGCCCATCATCGGTGACCAGATAAAGATTCATCAGTGAGTCGACAGGCACATGTTCAAGAACGCGGTAAATGGCAAGATACTTTGAACATTTTTTCTGACCATCTTTGTGCGTTTTGCACAACTCTTCGAGATGATCGAGTTGCAAGACTGGGCTCTTGAAATCACGATTGACCTCGAAAAACATGGCCTCACCGCGTGTTCGCTTTTTTGTTCCTACGGCTAAATAGTTACCAAAATCCATGGGAGGTAACTGTGAAGCAATAAGAGCTTCGGGTAAAAGCGACAGATACAGATAAACGTCCATGGCAAACTCCTCCAGTTGGTTTGATGATTAACAACATGGAATCCGCCGGTGCATAGCATCAGAAACAAGTTTTAGGTCCGCTCCATCCCACTTTAATATAAACAGTAACTCAATTCGGAGCAATAATAAACTCACCAATGCCTGCGATTGGACGCTACAAATTGGACCAGATCATCGAGCCAAAGGCCCGACCGGGAGTGTTACGACTTTCCGCTTTACATTTAGCTTTAAATATAAGAAAATCCTGAAATTTTGTCAATAACGAAGATGAAATTTATCAGATTTTATGAAATAACTCGAACCGATTTAAGGCATTGTTTTAAATATGCTTATCAAAAACAAGAGGTATGGGTGCACAAACCCAGAAACCGGAAATAGCATGAATAAAATCTCATCTTCAAGCTGGACGGAGACTGAACATGGTTGGTAATATAAGGCCAATCCGTAGCGTTTGTCTTATTCTACGCCCCTGACTTTATGAATAAATTGCGCTCGCAAATAGTGTTCTGGTGTCTGAGTATTTTGAAATGAGAGCCTGGCTTTGAAATCATGGATGTGATCAAAACCGTTTTCATCCATCCAGGATTCGAGGGTGTCGAGAAGAGGAGAGATTTGCTCAAGCCCCTGTCGATAAAACAGCGAAGCAATTTGAACAGCGCTCGCACCGGCAAGCAAAAATTTTATGATATCCTCACCCGTTTTAATGCCCGTGGTCGCAGCAAAATCTCCGGTCACGCGACCGGCTAACAAGGCGATCCAGCGCAAAGGCGTATACATTTCTGAGCCAACGGTATAATTAAACGTCGTCTTTAGAGTGATTTTTTTGATATCGATATCGGGGTGGGTGAACCGGTTAAAAAATACCAGAGCCCCGGCACCCCGCCGACACAGCTCATCCGCAACATAGGGAATGGAAGAAAAATAGCTGCTCACTTTAACCGCCAACGGCAGTGTGGTTTTAGCCCGCACCTGCTCTACAATGTCAAAATAGAGTGCATCCACTTGTTGCGATTTCATACCGCTATCGTAAACAGAAGGATAAACATTCAATTCCAGTGCATCCGCTCCTGCAGCTTCGATATCAGCGGCAAAACTGGGCCACCACTTGCTGGAAACACAGTTGACGCTGGCAATGACTGGAATATCAACTTTTTTCTTTGCTTCCTCCAGCAGCTCGCAGTAATCCCGGGGGCCATATTGCTTTTCAATCTCGGCCCGAAGATAATCATAGGCTTCGGTATGAAAGGAGGTCGCTTTTTCCAATCCCCAGTCTTCGTTGGCCAAGGCCTCTTCGAACAGACTTTTTACCACCACAGCACCCGCTCCAGCTTGTTCACAAGCCTGAATTTTGTCCACCGATTTTGTCAAACCACTGCTGGCAACAATGATCGGATTTTTAAGCTCGAGATTGAGATAACGGGTTTCAAGACTGGGCATTGATCGTCTCCTCTGTTTTACCGTGATGCGTAATGACTCTATATTAGAGTGATTTGTTGAAAATAATAAAAATAAAATAAATTATCAAATCTTTTCACATCATCTACCAGCGATAATGGCGAATGTGTTCACCTCTATCCTGAATGCCGATCATGGATTCGATGCCAAACTGGATATGCCGGCCCGTATAGGTGCTAAACACCTGCTTGCTCGACTCTTTGGTTTTTATCCCTTCATGAATCAAGGGTAAATCCGAGACTAACAAAAGTGCACCGATCGGAACCTTGCTGACAAACCCGACCGAAAACAAGGCAGCACATTCCATGTCAATAGCAATAGCGCGTTCTTCATACAACTGTTTTTTAAAGACCTGATCGAACTCCCAGAACCTATAATCCGTCGTATGGATCACACCGGTTCGATAATCAAAACCATGATCAACAATAACCTGGCTGACAAACTTTTGAATCTTGAATGTGGGCAACGACGGAACCTGTGGAGGGATAAAATGCCGGGAAACCCCTTCATCGCGAATCGCTGCCATGGGCAAAATAAAATCCCCCACTTTTAACGAGGGATGCAAGCCGCCACACATGCCCAAAAACAATACGGCCTGAGGATCCAACACGCTTATACATTCTATGATCAAGGCAGCCGTAGGCGAACCGATTTTGAAATCGATCATGCTCACTTGCACTTTATGACTGTGAACCACAGACATGACTGAACCGTGATAGACCTGTCCCTTATACTTTTCCTCAAAATAATCCAGATAGGCATGAAAATTGGTCAAAATGATATGCTGATTAAAGTCATCAATATCAGAGCCTGTATATCGTTCGAGAATATCCCGAGCGATTTTTTGTTTATCAGGATTGCGATAAATCAATCCATACTGGAAATCATATTGTACTGAATCTGTCATGACAACCTCTTTTTATTATCATATCTGCTATAAATCATTCACAAACATTCTGATACCATAAAATACAATGCTTTTATGACAAAATCTAGAAAAGTATTCGTGATCGCCATCCATTATCCTTTCGCAATTTCATTTATTCAGGGGGAATGGATCAAGACCTAACTCTGTTGCCCAGATTAGGGAATTATGCTCAATCAGGAGGCTATATTATGGAAGTACAAGGAAAAACAGCTATTGTGACAGGTGCCAGCAAAGGAATAGGCAAAGTCATCGCACAATCTCTAGGCAGCGAAGGAGCGAATATAGTGATCAACGCCCGAAGCAAGGAGGAATTGCAAAAGACGGCTGCAGAGATAGAATCCTTTGGTAGCAAGGCTCATATGGTTATCGGTGATCTCAGGGAAGAAAAGACTATAAAAAGTATCATCCGGGAAAGCAAAGAGTCATTCGGTGGAATCGATATTCTGGTCAACAATGCCGGATTGGGACTGTTCCATCCCATTATTGATATGCCTACCGAGGATTGGGATCATATGTTCGACCTCAATGTCAAAAGTTTGTTTCTCATGACCCGGGAATCCTTGCCCCTGTTGCGGGAAGCCAAAGAATCTGTTATTGTCAACGTGGTGTCATTGGCAGGTAAAAACGCTTTTAAAGGGGGTGGAGGATATTCAGCCACCAAACATGCGGTGCTTGCCTTTAGCCGCTGCCTGATGCTGGAGGAACGCGATAAAGGGGTAAGGGTATTGGCGATTTGTCCGGGTTCGGTGGACACGTCATTTTCTGATCACGATGAAGAAAAAAAGAAAAAAATCCTCTCTCCCAAAGATGTGGCAGACAGTGTGATGCAGATGATCAGGTTGCCACAACGGGCCATGGTAAGTGAAATAGATATCCGACCGAGTAATCCATAAACAAAGAGGCCCTGATGATCAGGGCCCTTTTTAGACTTTTTTATAGTATTTCAAAGGAAGCACTGTGGTCTCTTTGGCTGACGAGAGTACCACATTGGTTTTTGTAGTGGTCACGCCAGGCCATTGCTGAATCTGCTGTAACAGCCTTTCCAATGATTCTGTACTCTTTGTTTTCACCTTGAGCAAATAAGACCCCTCACCTGTAATCGTGTGGCATTCGAGAATTTCATCATTGTCAATAATATACTCTCTCACCTCTGAATCTTCTTTGATAGAAGCCACTCGAACGAGAACAAATGCAGTCACTTCCAGCCCCACCCTGCGAGCCTCGACAATAGCGTTGTAGCTCTTGATCACCCCTGCTTTTTCCATTTTGTGCATCAGCTCTGAAATCGAGGGAATGGAAAGCTTGACCTCTTCAGCCAACTCGTTCCGCTTTGTTCTGCCGCTTTTTTGTAAAAGCTCGAGGATCTTGAGATCAATCGCATCGAGTTTGTCTGCATGCATAGATTAACTTTCTTTCAATAATAAGAATGGATATATTTTCCCGGGCTTTAACTTGAAGAAAGTTACTAAATATTTCCAAATAAGCAAGAGAATTTTCAACTATTAAGATTTTTGCCGGCTATTCCTTAATTTCTAATGCACTCTGAGTGATAAACAGAATAGATCGTTTTTTTTTACTACTCGAAACCAGAACGCAGAGATTCAGAGAACGCTGAGGAAATGATTCAAAATACATAATACATCCGATGCTTGGTCAAGCTCTGCGTCTAGATGCACGCCTGACAACTTTTCAGAAAAGAGCCCAAAAACGGAAATTTATCGCCAGTGTTTGCATGTTAATGAGATCAGCACTGGTGATTCTTTCGCAGCAGTTCCTGGATTAACTTTTTTTCATCTTGCGATTCATTTCTCACTTTAATATCTTTGACAACACCTCTATATTGTTCGATCTAATAAAGGAGAATCGCATGGATGCGGTCATGCTATCCCGAATTCAGTTTGCCTTTACGATTGCCTTTCATTATCTCTTTCCGCCTTTGAGTAT